>CACCCI010000003.1:0-56256 GCA_902544495.1 uncultured Prochlorococcus sp. | reverse complement strand
TGCATAGTATCGTATATGGCCATTCCTGCAGTTACCGAACCCCCAGGAGAATTGATATATATTTGTATGTCTTTTTCGGGATCTTCAGCTTCAAGAAATAATAATTGTGCAACAAGTGAGTCAGAAACTTGATCATTAATTCCAGTACCTAAAAAAATGATTCTCTCTCTCAATAGTCTTGAATATATATCAAATGCTCTTTCTCCTCTACCTGATTGTTCTATAACCGTAGGAACAGCAGCAATAATTTTTTTATTACTTTCGTAAGAACTTATTGAACTTTGGATTAAATGTTTTTTTTCTGAGTTCACAAATTAGTTTTCGTCTTATAGATAATTTAAGGGGTTTTTGTTTAATTAGTAGGAAATTTCATAAATTATTTTTTTTCTCTTTTATTTTGAGTTTTTGTAGTTTTTGCAGTTTTGGTAGTTTTTGTGGCTTTTGTTGTTTTGGAGGTTTTGGTTGCTTTAGAAGTTTTCGAAGTTTTTTCTTTTATTTCAGAATTTTCTTCAAGCCAAATTATTAATTTTTCTTTGAGTAAATCGTTACTTATTACTTGAGTTAATTTTTTTATATCAATTTGTTTTGAAGATTGAGAGATTGCATCTTCATATTCTTTCATTTTTAAATCAATTTCACTTTTATTAATTGTTATGTTTTCTTTTTCTGCTAACGCTTTAAGAGCTAAATTTCTTTCAACATTTTTTTCAGCCTGAGGTCTTGTAGACTCTGCTAGTGACTTTACTAATTCAGGAGTGAAAGTAGATTTAACATCAAGACCTTGTTGTGCAAATCTTTGTGCTGTTTGTTCAATATTGTTTCTCACTTCTATATCAATCATAGATTTTGGAATTTCAGTAACCAATTCATTTGTTAAGGCATCTAGTAAAGCTTCAATTTTGATATCTTTTTGAGTTTTTTCAAAGTTGTCTTTAAGTTGTTTTTCAATATCTTTCTTTAACTCTTTTAATGATTCCTTATTTCCAGATTGTTTTGCAAAATCGTCATTAAGCTCAGGTAATTCTTTTTCTTTAAGATCCTTAAGATTTACTTCAAAGATTGCTTCTTTGCCTCTTGAATCTTCATGAGAATAATCTTCAGGGAATTTAAGGTCAAGTGTTTTAGTATCACCAATTTTCATCTTTACGATTCCCTCAACGAAGCCAGGAATCATTTTGTTCTTTTCTAACTCAAGATCCATTGATTCACTCGTACCACCATCAATCTCTTTGCCAGAATCTTTATATTTACCTTTGAAACTAATTACAGCAATATCCCCTAATTTTGCTGCTCTGTTGGTAACTGGAATAATGTTTGCAAACTGATTTCTAGATTTTTCTAGAGCTTCATCTATTGACTTTGGATCAAATTTATTTTTTGAGATTTCAACACAAAGTCCTTTTGATTTTTTTAGTTTTAATTCGGGTGCAACATCAGTTTGAAGAGTAACCTTAAGTGATTTTTCAGGACTAAACTTTGCAAGTAAAGCTTCAAATCCATCTACCAACTCGGGCTCGCTAAGTGGCTCTATAGATTTGATTTTTAATGCTTCTTGCCAGGATTTATCAATGATTTTTTCTAGAGCAGAAGCATGTAATTGTGCGATGCCAATTCTTTGGATTAAGACTTGTTTAGGAATCTTACCAAGTCTAAACCCTGGAATTTTAGCCGATCGACTAATTGTACTGATTGTTTCATTTACACACGTTTTGCATGTTTCAGATGGTATTTCTAATTCGAATGAAATTCTACTTTGAGGCAGAGGTGTTGTTTTAACTATTAGTGCATCTTTAGCCATGTTTTTCTAAGTTATTACTATGAGCCGAATCTTAATTATTTCACATTATGTGATTTCCTTGAAAGTTAATTTTTTGATAAAGTAAAAAAAATAGTCAATCTATTTATAAAAATCATTTTAAAGTGTGAGACAATCTCCGTATTTGCCTAATAGGCCATTAAAAGTTGCTGTTTTAGGTTCTTCAGGTGCTGTGGGATCTGAATTGCTAAAAATACTTGAACAACGTGATTTCCCAATATCAGAATTGGTATTGCTTTCATCAGAGCGGTCAGAAGGAAAAAAAATTATTTGGAAAGATGAAGAATTAGTTACAAAAAAAACAACTAAAGAACAATTTAAAAATCTTGATTTAGTTTTGGCTTCAGCTGGTGGAAGTATTTCAAAAAAATGGTTGCCTACCATTATTGATCAAAATGCTTTACTGATAGATAATTCAAGTGCTTTCAGATTAGATAAGAACGTTCCTCTTATAGTCCCTGAAGTTAATGCTAGTGACGTACTTAATCATGATGGAGTAATAGCGAATCCAAACTGCACTACCATTTTGTTGACATTAGTTTTAGCTCCATTAAATAAACTTTCGACTATCAAAAGAGTCATCGTCTCAACATATCAATCTGTCAGTGGTGCAGGCCAACTGGCCATGGAGGAACTAAAACTTTTAACTGAACAATATCTTCAAGGAAATCCTCAAAAAAGTGAAGTTTTGCCATACTCCCTTGCTTTTAATTTGTTTTTACATAATTCCCCTATGCTTTCAAATAATTACTGCGAAGAGGAGATGAAAATGGTTAATGAGACTAGGAAAATATTAAATAATGCTCATTTAAAGCTCTCTGCTACATGTGTCCGAGTCCCAGTATTGAGAGCACATTCTGAATCGATCAATATTGAATTTGCCGATTTCGTTGAGCCTAAAGATGCTCTTGAAGAATTAAAAAAATCTCCTGGAATTGAAGTTATTGAGGATTACAAAAATAATAGATTTCCTATGCCAAATGACGTTATGGGAAGGGATAATGTTGCTGTTGGCAGGCTAAGAACTGATATAAGTCAGCCTCATGGATTAGAATTATGGTTATGTGGAGATCAAATAAGAAAAGGAGCAGCTCTGAATGCTGTTCAAATAGCTGAGTTATTAATTCCAAAAAAATGATTACAGACAAAACTGAGTGTAATAATCCACTATTTGGAAAAATATTGACTGCAATGGTTACTCCATTCACTGAGAATGGAGATGTAGATTATGAACTAGCAATAAAACTTTCAAATTATCTTTTTGAGAACGGTTCCGATGGAATTGTGTTGTGCGGTACTACTGGAGAATCTCCCACTCTTTCGTGGGCGGAACAGCATGATTTATTTATTGCTGTAAAAGGATCTTTGGATGCAAGCTGTAAAGTAATAGTTGGCACTGGTAGCAATTGTACAAGCGAAGCTGTGGAAGCTACAAAAAAAGCTTACGACTCTGGTGCCGACGGTGCTTTGGTCGTTGTTCCTTATTACAATAAGCCGCCTCAAGAAGGTCTATATAAACATTTCAGTTCTATTGCTAAATCTGCAAAGGATTTACCTCTTATGCTCTATAACATTCCTGGCAGGACTGGATGCAATTTATTACCTGATACTGTGAAGAAACTTATGGATTTCTCAAATATTCTCAGTATTAAAGCTGCAAGCGGTAGAATAGAAGAAGTAACAGAACTAAGAGCTATTTGTGGCTCCGAACTCTCTGTATATAGTGGCGACGATTCATTGTTGCTTCCAATGTTATCTGTAGGTGCTGTAGGAGTAGTGAGTGTTGCAAGCCATTTAGTTGGATTGCAATTGAAAGAGATGATTCATTCTTTTCAAAGTGGAAAGGTTTCCAAGGCTCTGGCTATTCATGAAAAACTTCAGCCTCTTTTCAAAGCACTCTTTATGACTACTAATCCAATCCCAATTAAGGCTGCTTTGGAGCTATCGGGATGGGATGTAGGTAATCCTAGAAGTCCTTTGTCACCATTAACCAATGACATGAAAAAGCAACTATCTTTTATCCTGAAATCCCTACAATAGGGATTATATTTAACTTGATAATTAAATTTAAATAAACCTTATTTGATTACAAGCAGGCCTCCATAAATTTCAAAATTATGCAATCAAGTACAAATTCAACTGTAAATAGATCTACTCACGATTCATCTAGATCTAAAAGTAATACGCCAGCTCTTCGAGTAATACCTCTTGGGGGACTACATGAAATAGGAAAAAACACTTGTGTTTTTGAATATGGTGATGAATTAATGCTTGTTGATGCTGGCCTAGCTTTTCCATCTGATGGTATGCATGGCGTAAATGTTGTTATGCCTGATACAACTTTTTTAAAAGAAAATCAAAGAAGGATAAAAGGAATGATTGTCACTCACGGGCATGAAGATCATATTGGAGGTATTTCTCATCACCTAAAGCATTTTAATATTCCGATTATTTATGGCCCAAGACTAGCAATGTCAATGCTAAGAGGAAAAATGGAGGAAGCAGGGGTATCTGATAGAACAACTATACAGACAGTAAATCCAAGAGATGTTGTAAAAGTAGGACAACATTTTTCTGTTGAATTTATTCGAAATACCCATTCTATCTGCGATAGCTTTTCTTTAGCAGTTACAACACCTGTTGGCACAATTATTTTCACGGGAGATTTTAAGTTTGATCATATGCCAGTAGATGGAGAGCAATTTGATATTGAAAGAATGGTGCATTACGGAGAGAAGGGTGTTTTATGCATGTTCAGCGATTCGACTAATGCAGAAGTTCCAGGTTTTTGTCCTTCTGAGAAGACTATCTATCCCTCTTTAGAAAGACATATTGCAGAGGCAAAAGAACGAGTTATCCTTACCACTTTTGCTAGTTCTGTTCATCGAGTGACAATGATCTTAGAATTGGCCATGAAACATGGAAGAAAGGTCGGTTTATTAGGAAGATCGATGATAAATGTTATTGCTAAGGCAAGAGATATTGGTTACATGAAATGCCCAGATGATTTGTTCGTTCCTATCAAGCAAATTAGAGATTTGCCAGATAGGGAGACCTTATTATTAATGACGGGAAGTCAAGGAGAACCTCTAGCAGCGTTAAGCAGAATCTCTCGCGGTGAACATCAGCATGTTCGTCTCAAGACAACTGATACTGTAATATTTTCAGCCAGCCCAATTCCTGGTAATACTATTTCTGTTGTTAATACAATAGATAGATTAATGAAACTCGGAGCAAAGGTTGTTTATGGAAAGGGTGAGAATATTCATGTTTCTGGTCATGGTTTTCAAGAAGATCAAAAGTTAATGTTGGCACTCGCAAAACCTAAGTTTTTTGTTCCTGTTCATGGAGAACATAGAATGCTTGTTTGTCATGGCAAGAGTGCACAAACTATGGGGGTTCCAAAGGACAATATCTTAATTATTGAAAATGGTGATGTAGTTGAGTTAACACCTAATTCTATTCAAAAGGGTGATCCTGTAAAGGCTGGTGTTGAACTGCTTGATAACTCACGAAATGGGATAGTAGATGCTCGAGTATTAAAGGAAAGGCAACAATTAGCGGGGGATGGTGTGGTAACTGTTTTAGCTCCTATTAGTACAGATGGGAAGATGGTTGCGCCTCCCAGAGTTAATTTAAGAGGAGTTGTTACTACTGCAGAGCCAAGAAAAATGTCTATGTGGACAGAACGAGAAATAAGCTGGGTCTTAGAAAATAGATGGAAACAATTATCCAGACAAACTGGGCCGAATAATTTTGAAGTAGATTGGATTGGTGTACAAAGAGAAATTGAAAATGGTTTATCCAGAAGAATGAGAAGAGAATTACAAGTTGAACCTCTTATTTTGTGTTTAGTTCAACCTGCTCCAAGTGGAACTCGTGCTTATATTCCCAAGATTACCGAAGAGCAAAATTTCTCCAATAGAAATAGGAACAATAATAATTTCCATAAGAAATCAAGCAATCATAATCCTAATAGTTTAAATAACCCACAAAATACCCAAAAAAGTCCAAAAGTTTCACAGAATACATCAGCTGAGACTGCTACAGAAGATTCATTTGAAGGTAGAACAAGAAGAAGGAGATCTGCTGTAACCTCTTAACTTTTTTCAAAATTTATATAGTTTTTATCCCAAACAATTTTTAAAAACTCTTGCAGATTAATTTGACCTTTATTTTTTTCATAAATTGAAGTTGCTAATTTTGTCAGATTTTTAGAACTACATTGTTTTGCGGATATTTCTTTTAAAAATCTATTTAAGATTGTGCACCTCGCTTCAATACACATACCATTTAGGAGATTCCTATCGATACCTTTTGTATCTTTACAATATAAATACGCTAGTTTACTAAGGTCATTACGTTCATTATTATATTTGCTCATTTTTTGGGAAAAATTGTTTATCCTTTTAGAACAACCAGGATAGATGACTTCTAAGGTAGGGATAATTTTTTTTCTTACTAAATTTCTTTTTAATTTAAGATCTGAATTTGTAGGATCTTCCCAGACGGGGATCTTCATATCATTGCAAAATTGTTTTGTATCTTCTCTACTGAAAATTAATATTGGTCTTATTAAAAAAATTTGATTTTCTATTAATCTTTTAGTCTCAATATTACTCAGACCTGCAAAATTGCTTCCTCTAGATAAATTGAGGATAAATGTTTCTGCATTATCACTACTCGTGTGACCAGTTAACAAATAAATATTATGTTTTTGCTGGTTTGTATTTAATAAAGTTTTGGCTCTTTCACATAATTTTTTATATCTCCATTCTCGTGCTTTTTCTTCTGAAGAAATACTTTCTTTATTTGCTTGATCAAAAGAGAATGAAATATTTTTTTCTTCGCAATAATTTTTTAATTCAAGAGCATATAGTAATGATTTTTCGTGCCACTGATGATCACCATGCCAAACACTAATAGACCAATTATGTAGTTTTTTTAGGTCATTAATTAGGGTTAATAAGGCCATTGAGTCTTGCCCCCCGGAAACACTTATTAAAATTTTGGATCCTTTGGGAATTAATATTTTTTTGGTAAGAATCTCCTTATGAAGCTGATGATGCCATGATGACCAATTTTTCTGACTTAATTTTTTATCAGTCATTTTGTGTTGCTCAGATAATATTTTTTAAAAAATGCACTGTTTTACTAAAACAATGTCACAATCGGGTAATAAATTCATTAACTAAATGAGTCAGATTAATCTTTTGCCACAAAAAATCAAAGAAGAGTTAAGAAGCAAATCCTTACTCAAAGTTATTTCAGGATTGAATAATTTCGATGTTCAATCTGTGAAAATAATTGTTGAGGCTGCTTCATTAGGAGGTGCAGATCTTGTTGATATTGCTTGTAAACCTGAACTAGTTGATTTAGCACTTAAGAATTCAACACTACCCGTTTGTGTTAGTTCAGTAGTTCCTCAATCTTTTCAAGATTCTGTAAAAGCAGGTGCATCATTAATTGAAATAGGAAATTACGACACTTTTTATGAAAAAGGCATTAATTTTTCAGATAAAAAAGTTTTAAACATTACAAAAGAGACAAGGGATTTATTGCCTAATGTTCCGTTATCAGTAACTGTTCCTCATACAATGCCTATTGATAAACAAGTTGATCTTGCTATTAAGCTAGTAGAAGAAGGTGTTGACATTATTCAAACAGAAGGTGGCACCAGTTCTACTCCTTACTCTTCAGGAATTCAAGGCTTTTTTGAAAAATCAGTACCAACTCTTGCAGCTACCTATGCAATTCATCAAGAATTTAATAAACAATCTCTGAATATACCAATCATGAGTGCCTCTGGATTAAGCCAAGTAACTTGTCCACTAGCAATATCCTCTGGAGCCTCAGCAGTTGGCGTTGGATCTGTAGTTAATAAATTAGATGATTTAATATCGATGATTGCGGTTGTTAGGGGCTTAAAAGAATCTTTGAAAAATTCAATGATTGGAGAAAAAATTTCTTAGTATAGCAATACCCTTTTGCTATTAAGTTGATGAACAACTATAAGCTTCAAGCTCCTTACGAACCAAATGGAGATCAACCAGAAGCTATAAAAAAATTAGTTAAAGGCGTCAATAATGGTAAAGAGTTTCAGACTCTTTTAGGAGCTACTGGAACTGGTAAAACATTTACTATTGCGAATGTAATTCAACAAACAGGAAGACCAGCACTTGTATTAGCCCATAACAAAACGTTAGCTGCACAACTATGTAATGAATTAAGGGAATTTTTTCCAAAAAATGCTGTTGAGTACTTCATTTCTTACTACGATTATTATCAACCTGAAGCTTATGTACCTGTAAGTGATACTTACATAGCTAAAACGGCTTCAATTAATGAAGAAATAGATATGCTTAGGCATTCTGCAACACGCTCATTATTTGAGAGAAAAGACGTAATTGTTGTAGCCTCAATAAGTTGCATTTATGGTCTTGGTATACCGAGTGAGTATTTAAAAGCTTCAGTTAAATTTGAAGTGGGAAAATCAATAAATCTTCGTTCCTCTTTGAGGTCTCTCGTTGAAAATCAATATACTAGAAATGATATTGAAATTACTAGAGGTAGGTTCAGAATTAAAGGTGATGTTTTAGAAATAGGTCCAGCTTATGAGGATAGATTAATTAGAATCGAATTATTTGGTGATGAAGTCGAAGCTATTAGATATGTTGACCCAACTACAGGAGAAATCCTTGAAAGTTTGGAACAAGTTAGCGTTTACCCAGCCAAGCATTTTGTGACCCCAAAAGAAAGACTTGAGAGTGCAATAAGTGCAATTAGAGGTGAATTAAAAACTCAACTAGATAAATTTACATACGAAGGAAAATTATTAGAGGCTCAACGTCTAGAACAACGCACAAAATATGATTTAGAAATGCTCAAAGAGGTTGGTTATTGTAATGGAGTTGAGAATTATGCTCGTCATTTATCAGGCAGGGAGGAAGGTTCACCGCCAGAATGTTTAATAGATTACTTTCCCAAAGATTGGTTGTTGGTAGTTGATGAGAGTCATGTAACATGTCCTCAACTTCATGCGATGTATAACGGTGATCAATCTAGAAAAAAAGTTTTAATAGATCATGGTTTTAGATTGCCCAGTGCTGCAGATAATAGACCTTTAAAATGTGAAGAGTTTTGGGAAAAATCAAAACAGACATTATTTATAAGTGCAACTCCGGGTCAATGGGAATTAGATCGATGTGATGGTGAATTTATTGAGCAAGTTATAAGACCAACTGGGGTATTAGATCCTGTAATTGATGTAAGACCTAGTGAGGGTCAAATAGAAGATCTGTTATCTGAAATAAGAATTAGAGCTGAAAAGAATCAACGAGTGCTAGTTACAACACTTACTAAGAGAATGGCTGAAGATCTAACTGATTTTTTATCTGAAAATAAAGTAAGAGTTAGATATTTGCATTCAGAAATACATTCAATTGAAAGAATTGAAATTATTCAAGACCTCAGAATGGGCGAATATGATGTTTTGGTAGGAGTTAATTTATTAAGAGAGGGACTAGATCTTCCTGAAGTATCCTTAGTTGCCATTTTAGATGCTGATAAAGAAGGTTTTCTCAGAGCTGAAAGGTCATTGATTCAAACAATAGGAAGAGCTGCAAGACATGTTGAAGGTGTTGCTTTGCTTTATGCAGATAACTTCACAGATTCAATGAAAAGAGCAATATCTGAAACTGAAAGAAGAAGAACTATTCAAAAAAAATATAACCAAGTCAATGGAATTACTCCAAAACCTGCAGGCAAAAAAATAGAAAATTCAATATTATCTTTTCTAGAACTTTCCAGAAAACTAGATGCTGGTGGTTTATCTAAAGATTTAATAAATATAGTTAATAACAAAACTGACGCAATTCTCGGTTCCAATGATAATCAATGTTTGCTCGATGAATTGCCTGACTTAATAGAAAAGTTAGAAATTAAAATGAAAGATGCTGCAAAAGAGTTAAATTTTGAAGAAGCGGCAAATTTGAGGGATAGAATCAAAAAATTAAGACAAAAATTGGCAAGAAATAATTAAAAAGAACTTATTTTTCTAATTCGAAATGATTATGAATCGCATTAACTGCTTTGTCACAATCTTTTTCTAAGACAATACATGAAGTCCTGATTTCACTAGTGGCAATCATTTCAATATTGATATTTTGGTCAGCTAATGCTCTAAATATTTTTCCAGCTGTTCCAACCTTAAATGCCATTCCGGCTCCTACAGTACTTACTTTGGCTATCGCAGGGCCATCTTCAACGTATGATCCGGGTAATTTTTTTGTTAAGGCCTCAAAAACTAAGTTAGCTTTTTCTCTATCTTGCTTGTTCATCGTAAGACTAATATCCTTAGTTTTTAAAGAGGAAATTCTTTCAGACTGAACGATAGTATCGATAAGTAAATTATTTTCAGCTAATGCTAAACATATCGATGCTGCTACACCAGGACGATCAGGCAGTTTTCGAAAACTTACTTGAACTTGGTTTTTATCTAATGCAATTCCTCTTACTTCAGGTTGATCTTGTTTTTTATTTATTGGATTAATAAATATTTGTGTATCGGATAACTTAAATTTCTCAGCAACAAATCTTATAGCTTTTGGTATATTATTGATTTCAATTACACAGCTGACTTTAATTTCACTAGTAGCTATTAACCTGACATTTATATTCGCTTGAGACAAAGTATCAAATAAATCAGCTGAAACACTAGGTCTGCCCATAATGCCTGCACCTTGAATACTTAATTTAGTCATGTTTGTTTTTAAGTTAAATTCTCCTCCTAATTGACTAGTTATAAGGTCACATTGTTCTGCAGTCTTTTTAACTTCTAATTCACTAACAGTAAATGTAATATCGTTTTTATTTCCATCATTTGTCGCTTGTATTATTAAATCTACACTAATACTAGCTTCTGAAAGTTTTTCAAATATTTGTGCAGCAATCCCAGGCCTATCAGGAATATTTGAGAGACTAAATACTGCTTGGTTTTCTAATACCTCAAGACTATTGACTGTTTTTGTTAATTCTAAGCTTCCTCTTTTTAGTGGGAGAGGTTGGATTTGACTTTCTAGGAGAGTCCCACTTGAGTCACTTTGGCTTGATTTGACACACAATTTTATTCCATAATTTCTAGCAATTTCTACTGCTCTGGGATGCAGAACTGAAGCACCGACACTCGCAAGTTCAAGCATTTCCTCGCAGCTAATTTCATCTAAGAGTTTTGCATTAGGAACAATTCTTGGATCAGTAGTAAGAACCCCTGGAACGTCTGTATAAATTTCGCACGTCTCAGCTCCTAAAGCTGTTGATAAAGCTACTGCGGAAGTATCTGAACCACCTCTACCCAAAGTTGTAATTTCCATTGAACCCGTATGGCTTAATGTTGTTCCTTGGAATCCAGCCACTACAACTACAAAACCCTGATTTATATAATTTTGGATTCTTTCTGTTTTAATATCCAGAATTCTCGCTTTCCCATGAATTGATTCAGTAATAATTCCAACCTGGCTACCGGTCATTGAAATTGCAGGTATTCCGTATTCGTTTAATGCCATTGAGAGAAGAGCTATGGTTACTTGCTCTCCAGTTGAGAGAAGCATATCCAATTCTCTTCTATTAGGATTTTTACTAATTGATTCCGCTAAACAATTTAAATCATCTGTAGTTTGCCCCATTGCAGAGACAACTACGACAATTTCATTTCCTGCTTCTTTACTTTGACAGATACTACTAGCAATATTTTTAATTTTTTTAATATCACCTACAGAAGTACCGCCAAATTTTTTTACTAGTAAAGCCATATTTAAATCATAATGTAAATTCTTAAACTTATAATTTGGTTAACTTAAATTAATTAACTTCTCTGTAAAAACATTTATTGGATTATTACCTTGTTTAAGTAATGATTCTATATCTAGTAAGTTACTCATTAAATTAATTAAATATTCTTGAGATACATTTTTAACTTTTCTTCGAATAAAAAAAATTCGTTTTGGATTTGAAATGCCTGCAAGATTACAAATCTTTTCTGCATTATCGTTACCTGAATTAACTGCTAATTTTATAATGGTATGAATTCTTATTTGACTAATTAAACCTGCATTTAGTCTTAAAGCAGGTTCTCCTTTCTGTAAGGAATAATTTATTTCTATCAGGCTTTTATTAATATTTTTTTGTAAGAGAAGATCAATGATCTTAAAAATATTGGATTGATGATCACTAAATATTTTTTTTACAT
Organism: uncultured Prochlorococcus sp.; assembly: GCA_902544495.1. GTDB lineage: Bacteria > Cyanobacteriota > Cyanobacteriia > PCC-6307 > Cyanobiaceae > Prochlorococcus_A. Next base: position 44,194 of record CACCCI010000003.1, on the reverse strand, counting down.
CAATACTTTTAAGAAAAAGTTGTGAATTCGAATCACTTGATACTGCAGAAAGGTATGTTTTTGCTTTGATTAATTCATTTATTAGTTTAAAGCTATCATTACCAACTGAATCAATTATCAATTCAGCTGCATTTTTATCAATTTTGATATTCATTTCATTTGCTGCATCTTCTAAAAATCTTTTTTGTCCTTCATAGTCCCAGATTTCTGGTAAAGAAAATGACTTTTCTTTAGCTAAATTATTTTTGATAAGTTTTTGTAAAAATTTAGTACTCTTTAGTCTTGAGTCTGGTTTTTTTGTATTTTGTAAAATGAAATAAGTATTTCTAGGTATATTGTCATGAATTTTTTCAAATTTAGTTCTTAGATCCTCATTTTTGGCAGTAAAAATTGGATTATTTTTCAATGTAACTATTCTGTATCCCTCTCCAAAAGGAGGTGTAAGAACTTCATCAAAAGCTTTATTGACTTGCTCATCATCATCTCCATTTAAATTTGTTACGTTTATTTCTTTCCATTCTTTGGATACTTCCTTATCAATTAATTTTTGAATAAATGTATTTTGAGCATTTAAATCATTACCCCATAATATTTGTATTGGCATAATAGCTCAATAAAAACCATATATTAACTATGATTACTTCTAACACAAATTAAATTTAATGGTAATAGATCATCCAATTTTTTTGGAAAGCATCAGATTTATAAGATCTCATTTATCATCCAATGATCTAAATTATTTAGAAAAAAAAGTGTTAGAGAGATTAATCCATACTTCAGGAGATTTTTCAGTTCAAAATCTTATAAATTTTAGTGAAGGTGCTTGCGAAAAAGGGCTTCAGGCACTTAAAAATGGTGCTCCAATTTTAACTGATACTGATATGGCTGCAGCAGCAATAAAAACCATGGCAGAAAATACCACTAGGAATAAAGTATTCACCGCTAGAATGTGGTTTGGGAAAAATAATCATACAAACTTAACTAAAACTGCATATGGCTTAAGTGAAGGTTGGAAGGAGTTATCCGCTTTGAATTCTGGATGCAATTCACCTATTGTAGTTATTGGCAGTTCGCCTACAGCATTAACTTATTTAATTGATATTTTAGAGAATGCAAAAGATTTACCTAGTTTAATTATCGGAATGCCTGTTGGATTTATTGGAGTAGAGAAAAGCAAAAATAAACTAATTTCTACTGATCTTCCTAGAATTGTTTTGAATTCAACTAGAGGAGGTGCTGCCATGGCAGCTGCTGCGGTTAACGCCTTATTGAGGGAAACTATTTAAAAAGTATTTAATTTATAAAATTGTCAAAAATCTACTTAATATCATAATTTAATTTGTTATTTTCTTCTAAAGAATTTAGAACTGATTTTGCTTTTTCTATAACTTCTTTTGGAACTCCTGCTAATTTAGCTGCCTCTATTCCATAGCTTTTGTTTGAGCCCCCTTTAACAATCCTGTGGCTAAAAATTAGCTGCTCGTTATTTTGTTCTACTAAAACTTGAAAATTTTGTATATTCTTATTTGAATTTTTTAAATAATTTAGCTCATGATAGTGCGTAGCAAAAATAGTATTACATTGAATTTTTTTTGCAAGATATTCACTTACTGACCAAGCTATTGAAAGTCCATCAAAAGTAGATGTCCCTCTGCCTATCTCATCAAGTAAAACTAGTGAGCTAGAAGTTGCCTGATTTAGAATTGATGCAGTTTCAGACATTTCTACCATAAATGTTGATTGTCCAGATGATTGATCATCAACTGCCCCAATTCTTGTGAAAATCCTATCTGCAATCTTGATTTCAGCATTACTAGCAGGAACAAAGCTACCAATTTGTGTGAGAATTTGTATTAAACCAAGTTGTCTTATAAAGCAACTTTTTCCGCTTGCATTGGGACCGGTTAATATAATTAATTTTTGATTATCATCAAAAGAGATATCGTTTGCTACAAACTTTTTATCACTTAACAATTGCTCTACAATTGGATTTCTTCCCGCGATAATTTTTGTACTATTTTTTATCATTGAATCATTTATTGGTATTAATGAAGGTTTTATAAAATTGTTTTCTACTGCAGTAATTGATAAACCAAGTAGTGCATCAAGAGATGCTATGGATTTTGCGATTGATCTTATTTGTTTTGTTTTTTCAGCAACTATTTTTCTTAATTCGCAGAAAATTTCATATTCTTTTGATGAAGCTCTACTTTTTATTTGGAAAATCTTATTTTCTTTATTTTTAATTTCTGAAGTGATATACCTTTCTTCATTAGTAAGTGTTTGCCTTTTGATCCAATGTTGTGGAGCTAAATTAACTTTTGACTTATTTATAGAAATGTAATAACCAAAATTTTTATGAAATTGAATTTTTAGGTTTGAAATTTTGCTAATTTTCCTTTCCTTTAATTCCTCTTTATTTAGCCACTCAGAGTAATCATCCATTAAATTGCGTAAACCATCTAATATATTGTCAACACCATCGTGGATCATGCCTCCTTCACTAATATTTAGAGGAGGATTTTCTACTAGTTTAAAACTTATAGTATCAGCTAATTCTAAGAGTCCTTCATCAATATTTTTTAATTGATCAGTCCAATCTGGGAGATCATATTTAAATAATTCAATTATGGATTTTAGTCTAGGCAATTTTTTTAAACCTTCAGCTATTGCAATTAAGTCTCTGGGACTTGCATGACCTGCACAAGCTCTACCTGCAAGTCTTTCTAAATCCCCCATCGCTCTAAGTAAATTTTGGGTATCTGTACGTAATTTTTTAGATTCAAGAAAGTTTGTAATTATGTTTTGTCTTTTATAAATTTCATTAACGTTTAATAGTGGTGAATCTATCCACCTTCTTAAACACCTTGCACCCATGCAAGTATAAGTTCTATCAATACTCCATAGTAGCGAACCTGCATAATTGTTTTCTCGTTGTGTATTTTTGATCTCTAAGTTTTTTTGAGTTTGATAATCAATAATTAATTTGTTGTGACCATATTGGATTTGTGGAAAGTCTAATGAGATTTTTAAAGAAGAATCTTTATCTAAATTTGAAGGATTAATTTTTTCTAAATAATTTAATAAACCTCCAAGTGATCTAGTTGCGTTTTGTAAATTTTTAAGTCCTATTCCCTCCAGGTTTGCAATTTGGAAATAATTTTTTATTAGATAATTTGCTTCATTAATTCCAAAATTAGTCTCTTGAGAAACAGTATATGTAATTTGACTATTTCCTTTAATTAATAAATTTTTTACTGCATTGCTTCCCACAATAATTTCTGAAGAATCTAATTTAATAATTTCATCAAATAGTTTTGACAGAGATCGGCCTTCTAAAGTTATTAATTCTCCTGTGCTTACATCAGCTTTTGATATACCCCATTCATAAGATTCATCTGAGTTTTCTTCTGATAAGTAAATAGCAGTAATCCAATTATTTTTCTTTGCTATCAACATCCCCTCTTCAATTACAGTTCCAGGAGTAATTATTCTTGTTATTCCTCTTTTAATTGGAGTCCCATAATTTCCAGAACTTTTTTCTAATTGATCGCATATAACCACAGAATAATTTTTTTTAATTAAATCAGCACAGTATCTCTCCATTGCATGATGGGGAACGCCTGCCATAGGGATTTTACCAATCTCTTTGCCAGCATCTTTACTGGTAAGCGTTATTTCTAAAAGGTTAGATATTAATACAGCGTCCTCAAAAAAACATTCAAAAAAATCTCCTAATCTGTAAAGTAATAACCTATCTTTATTTTCTTCTTTTAGAGTTACATAATGCTTCATTACGGGAGTTAATTTAAGTTTTGAAACTGTTTTATAGCTATAGGATTCTTCATTGATGCAAACATTTTTGTTATTTGAAATTAAATCAGTCTTGAATTTATTTATTAAATTAGTTGAATTTTTTCTTTGTCTGGGTCTTTTTTGCGATTCTTTTTTTAAATCTTCCAAAGATAAATCTTCTGGAATTTTTGTTATTTCTTTTTGTTCATTATTGTCATTACCAATAGCAAATAGATTTTTTTGAATTATCGTATCTTCTTGCATACTTTTTTTAATTCCTAAATAGATATTAGGTAGAAATTTTTTTTTTGCATTTATGAGTGGCTAAAGTATGTAAATTTTCTCTAAAAATTATCATTTTCATGAGATTATAGTATTTATAATATTTGAAACTTAAGACTGAATTATGCAGGCTGTTAACTTTTTCTTCGTAAATGCTCTATTATTTGCTTCTTTGATTGCGGTAGTTGGAGTACCTGTTTTATATGTGACTCAACCTTCTACTGAGGAAGGACAGCGAGAAAGTAGGAGAAAAATTTATTCTATTGCTGCTGTTTGGGTTGTTTTGGTTTTTGTTACAGGGATAGTTTCTTCATTAGTTTGAACTTAAGACCTTTTCGTGAGAGTCTATTAATATATCTAAGTAAAATTTAATGGCTATTTTTGAGGGTTCTTTTACTAATGCCTCTACTTTAAAAGTTGGGATTGTAATAGCAAGATTTAATGATTTAATTACAAATAAAATTTTATCTGGTTGTCTTGATTGTTTAAAAAGACATGGTTTAGATACCTCAGAATTAAGCAATCAAGTAGATATAGTTTGGGTTCCAGGTTCATTTGAATTACCAATCGCAGCTAAAACCCTCATGAAAAAAAAGAGTTATGACGTTGTAATTGCTCTTGGAGCTGTGATTCGTGGTGAAACTTCCCACTATGATGTAGTTATATCTGAGGCGAGCAAAGGTATTTCGCAAGTTTCAAATGAAAATAATGTTCCAATTATTTTTGGAGTTTTAACTACTGATACTATGCAGCAGGCTTTAGAAAGAGCAGGGATTAAAAATAATCTTGGCTGGAATTATGCTTTACAAGCAATCGAGATGGGATCCTTAATTAAAAATTTAAATTAATTGAAAAAAATTTAATTATTTTTATCATTGATCCCTTCTTTGAGATAAAATGAAAAAGTTATGCGGATGTAGCTCAGTGGTAGAGCATCTCCTTGCCAAGGAGAATGTCGAGAGTTCGAATCTCTTCATCCGCTTTTAATGTTTGTATCTTTTAGAATAATTCTATTAATAATTTAGTAATGACAAGAGTAATTTCTATTGAGGATTTAAAGGGATTATTTACTAAACCTTATGGTACAGATGCACCAACAAAACAAAAATGGGCTGAATTTTATAATGAGAATGTCATTTTTACAGATCCAACTCAAGAAACAGAAGGCTTAGATTCATATGTTAAAGCTCAAGAAAAGCTAGTTAAAAGATGTGATGATGTTTTTTTAGAAACTCATGCAATTTCCATAACTGGGGATTGTGGATTTGTTGAATGGACAATGGGTTTAAAAATTATGGGTAAAGAATTTATATATCCTGGAACTACTCGTTTATTATTTGGTGAAAATGGATTAATAAAAGAGCACAGAGATTACTTTGATTTTTGTGGCCCAACTTTTGGACCAGTGCCTATTTTAGGACCTTTTATAAGATGGCTTTATAGTAAATTTGTATCTTGATTTTGTTTTTATTACAAACAGAGTACTTTATATTTCAAGAATTAATAAATTTTGAGAGGTAACTTCTTTAAAATCAAATTGAGAATAAAATAATTTTTTATTTGTTGTCATTAAATATAATTTTTTTGTATTTTTAATTTTTTTAGAAGATAGAATATTTTTTACAATTAATGTGCCAAAACCTTTGCCTTGGTGATTTTGATCAATAACAATATCCCAAAGCACTCCGCGGTAGACCCCATCGGTTAAAGCTCTACCAAAACCAACAATTTCCTTGCCAACCCAAAGACTTATTACGACATCACTGTTAGCAAGACATTTTTTTAGATCATTAATTGTTCTATTTTTTGCCCAGAAAGCATTGTTATCTAGTAATTGTTGTAGCTTAATTAATCCTTTTGTTGGTTTAAGATTAGGACCTAATCCAAAAACCCTTAATCCTAAAGCTCCTTTAGCATGTTTGATTAGAGATATTTCTTTCATTTATTAAAGAGATTTTTGAAAAGTGATGTCAGCTAGGTTATTTTTGTGACTTTAATCTAAATACCTTAATCGATCTTTTCTATTAAATAAAGAGATAATAGCTTTCTTCATTCTGTTGTAACGCACTAATTTATAATGTTTGTAATAGGATGAATTTTTTAGGGACTTTGACTTATGCTAAAACTTTTGTTGGGAGATCCGAATACACGAAAGTTAAAGCGCTATCAACCAATAGTGGAAGAGATAAATTTTTTAGAAGAAGAAATTTCTCAATTGACTGATGATGAGCTTAGAAAAGAAACTCAAAATCTTAAATCAGATATTTCAGCAGAATTAGATTTTAAAAAACAAAAAGAACTCCTTGAAGAATTTCTTCCTAAAGCCTTTGCAATCGTAAGAGAGGCAAGTAAACGCGTTCTTGATATGAGACACTTTGATGTTCAGTTAATAGGCGGGATGGTTCTAAATGAGTGTCAAATTGCTGAGATGAAGACTGGAGAGGGGAAAACTCTTGTCGCAACTTTACCTTGTTATTTAAATGCTCTTACGGGGAAAGGAGTTCATGTTGTTACCGTAAATGATTATTTAGCTAGAAGGGATGCAGAGTGGATGGGACAAGTTCATCGTTTTTTAGGTTTATCCGTAGGTTTGATTCAGCAAGACATGAATCCAGTTGAGAGAAAGAAAAATTATGATTGTGATATAACTTATGCCACAAATTCAGAATTAGGATTTGATTATTTAAGAGATAATATGGCTACCGATATTAGTGAGGTAGTTCAAAGAAAATTTAATTACTGCGTTATTGATGAGGTTGATTCAATATTAATTGATGAAGCAAGAACGCCTCTGATCATTTCTGGCCAAGTTGAAAGACCACAAGAAAAATATCAAAAAGCTGCAGAATTATCTTTGGCATTAGTCAAAGCAAAAGAATTAAGTAAAGATGGTATTGATCCAGAAGGCGATTATGAAGTTGATGAAAAACAGAGAAGTTGTATCTTAACTGATCAGGGTTTTGCAAAATGTGAAGAGTATTTGGGAGTTAATGATTTATATAATCCTCAAGATCCTTGGGCGCATTACATAACTAATGCTTTAAAAGCTAAAGAATTATTTATTAAAGATGTGAATTATATTATAAAGAACGATGAGGCTGTAATAGTTGATGAATTTACTGGTAGGGTAATGCCAGGAAGACGTTGGAGTGATGGACAACATCAGGCAATAGAAGCAAAAGAGAGTCTTAAAATACAGCCTGAGACTCAAACATTGGCATCTATAACTTATCAGAATTTTTTCCTTTTATATCCTGGTTTAGCAGGAATGACGGGTACTGCAAAAACTGAGGAAGTTGAATTTGAAAAAACTTATAAATTAGAATCAACAGTTATACCGACAAATCAGATAAGAAAGAGACAAGATTGGTCTGATCAAGTATTTAAGACAGAGATTGGTAAATGGAAAGCTGTTGCTAAAGAAACTGCACAAATTCATAGAGATGGTAGACCTGTTTTAGTTGGTACAACAAGTGTTGAAAAAAGTGAATTATTAAGTTCACTTTTATCTGAAGAAAAAATCCCACATAATTTGTTAAATGCTAAGCCAGAGAATGTTGAGCGTGAGGCAGAAATTATTGCTCAGGCAGGGAGAGCAGGTGCTGTTACTATTGCGACTAATATGGCTGGAAGGGGAACAGATATAATTCTTGGCGGAAATAGTGACTATATGGCAAGGCTTAAATTAAAAGAAATTTTAATTCCTTTGTTAGCCAAGCCTGATAATGAGCATAAGCCACCAATACCTAAACAAAGAAATTCAAAATCTAAGGGTGGTTTTTCTACAAAAGCTGGTTCAAATTTGAAAAAGAACATTTCAAATTCTTCAACAAGTCTTTTCCCTTGCAAACTAGATGAAGCAATTGTAAAAAAACTCTCTCTTTTATCTGATGAACTTGTTAAAAATTGGGGAGATAGACAACTTTCTGTCTTGGAAATTGATGACAGGATAGCTACAGCCGCAGAAAAAGCACCAACTGATGATAATTTGATAAAGCTTTTGAGAGAATGTTTGTCGGATGTAAAAAAAGAATATGAAAAAGTTTTGATACATGAAGAAAAAAAAGTAAGAGAAGCTGGTGGTTTACATGTCATTGGCACTGAGAGACATGAATCAAGAAGAGTGGATAATCAACTTAGAGGAAGAGCAGGAAGACAAGGTGATCTTGGTAGTACAAGATTCTTTTTATCATTAGATGATAATTTATTAAGGATTTTTGGAGGTGATAGGGTAGCAAATCTAATGAATGCTTTTAGGGTTGATGAAGATATGCCTATTGAGTCAGGAATGCTTACTAGGTCTCTAGAAAGTGCTCAAAAGAAAGTTGAAACATACTACTACGATATTAGAAAACAAGTTTTTGAATACGATGAGGTAATGAACAATCAAAGAAAAGCAGTTTATGGCGAAAGACTAAGAGTATTGAAAGGAATTGATTTAAAGAGACAAGTAATAGGATATGGAGAAAGGACCATGATTGAAATTGTAGATGCTTATATTAATCCTGATCTTCCTCCTGAAGAATGGAATTTTGATCAATTAATTTCTAAAGTCAAAGAATTTATATATTTATTAGATGATCTTAAATCTGACGATATTAACTTACTTTCAATTGAAGAATTAAAAAACTATCTTCAAGAGCAGTTGCGAATAGCTTATGATTTAAAGGAATCACAAATAGAAAAGATTCGTCCAGGATTAATGAGAGAAGCTGAAAGATTTTTCATTTTGCAGCAAATCGATAATTTATGGCGAGAACATCTTCAATCCATGGATTCCTTGAGGGAATCAGTCGGATTGAGAGGTTATGGTCAAAAGGATCCATTAATCGAATATAAAAACGAAGGATATGACATGTTTCTCGAAATGATGACTAATATGAGACGAAATGTTATTTATTCAATGTTTATGTTCCAACCTAAAACTGATGTTAATGAAAAAAATTAGATAAACATCTAATCATCTCCAAGAAATTCTAGTATTTCCTTGTCTTTAAGATTTTGAGCGTCACCTAATTTAGAAATATCAATTGATTCTGAATTGACTAAACATTGTAGAGTTTTTTGTAATTTAAGAATCTCATTTTCAAGAAAGTCTATTCTGTCCATTAAATTTTTTATCACATTAGCTTCTGCATCTGGCAAAGCAGAGTGCGCTAATGGATTCACCTTAACACCACTTTGATGGACGACTCTACCAGGAACTCCAACAACTGTACTGTTTCCTTCAACATTGCGAACAACCACTGAACCAGCGCCAATACGAGTATTAGATCCTACTGTGATGGATCCAAGAACTTTTGCACCTGCTCCAACTACAACATTTTCCATCAAGGTGGGATGCCTTTTCCCATGACTTTTACCAGTTCCTCCTAATGTAACCCCCTGATATAGCAGACAGTTATTTCCTATTTCAGCTGTTTCTCCAATTACAACTCCCATTCCATGATCTATGAAAACACGTTTGCCAATTTTAGCTCCTGGATGTATTTCAATTCCTGTTAAAAATCTATTTGTATGACTTAACAAGCGGGGAATTAAAGGAATTTTTAATTGCCATAATTTATGCGTAAACCTATGTATAACTATTGATTGAAAGCCAGGGTAGCAAAGAAATATCTCTACTATTCCTCTTGCGGCGGGATCTCTCTCTCTGATAATTTCTATATCTGATTTAAAAGTCTTGAATACCATGGTTTAATTAATAACCCCTATTTCTTTTTTTAATTGATTTATTGTTTCAATACTTAAATAATTTTTAGCACAAATTATTTGAGGTAATCTCATCAATTGAGAACGATTGTTTAATAATGTTTTTTCTACAACTGATAGACTAGGTCCATCACACACTATATGGTTCGAAGCCTTTAAAAGTGATAGTAATCTACTGTTGTTGTCTGAGACTGCCGTCATAAGCATTAATTCACCACCTCGCATGCTGTGTATAATAACTTCTGCTGCTCTTAACAAACCAGGACTTATGCTTACAATCCCTACACAACTTCCAGTATTTAATTCTTTGATGATTTTCAATTCTTTTTGAAAGTCGCTTAAGTCAACTGCAATAGCGCGCACACCATGTTGCTTAGCAACTTTTTCTAAAGGTTGTATAAAATATCTGCTTGTGACAATCGTACCATTATTTGAATTACTCAAAACTTTTTCTAATTCTTCCATAGGAACAACTTCTACAGGTACTTTTACAGTTGGAGAAAGGTCTTCTGCTATTAACATAGAAGCGCCAATATCCTCTCTAGGAGTACTGACTATGATTCTTGACCCACATTTAATACGCCAATCAATTTCATTGGTCAAAATATCTCTCGTTTCTTGTAAAGTGCATCCAAGATTTATTAAGTTGTCAATAACCTTCTTTGCTTCTTGATCGGGTAGTTTTCTGATTTTTTCTTTAGAGTAAATTGATTTTTTAAATTCTCTTTTAGTAAGATTATCTCTTACATAGATACCTGATCCAGCTATTGCTTCAACAACTCCATCTATTTCTAGTTGTCTGTATACTTTGCTTATAGTATTTCGATGGAGTCCAGTCTGCATTGCAAGTTGCCTTGTACTGGGAAGTCTGTGACCAGGAGGATAATGCCTTGCTGCAATAGCAAAGCAAATTTGATTATATAGTTGAGTAGATGCTGGGATATCACTTTCTTGTTGAATATGGAATCTCACTTTCTAAAAACCTTGACTAATTTATTTTTGACAATAGTGACACTTTAACATTTGTCATATTTTTTTGATAACAATTTTTCACCCATCATCTTTTTTAATAAGAGGAGTTTTTCTAGGGCTTAAAAACATAATCATATTTCTCCCTTCTCTTTTTGGTTTTTGTTGAACTTCTGATTGTTCTTCTAAATCATTAGCCATTTTCAAAAGAAGTGTTTCAGCCAAATTTGAGTGTTGAATTTCTCTACCTCTAAAAATTACAGTACATTTTACTTTGTCTCCCGATTTTAAAAATTTAGTAGCTTGACCTATTCGCACATCATAATCATGTTTATCAATTTTATATCTCATTTTTACTTCTTTAACTTCTGTTTGATGCGATTTTTTCTTTGCTTCTTTAGCTTTCTTCTCTTGTTCAAATTTGTATTTTCCGTAGTCCATAATTCTACAAACAGGAGGATTTGCTTTTTCGCTTACCAAAACTAAATCAAGTTCTCTTTGAGATGCTATTTCTAATGCTTTTAATCTATCTATGACACCTAGTTGTTTTCCATCTGAATCAACAACTCTCAATTGAGGGTATTTTATTCTTTCATTTATATTTGGTAGCTCTCTAACTGGAGCTCGGCGGTCAAATCGTGGGCGTGGGGGCATTCAGTTAATTTAACAATTTGGTTGGATGATGAAAAAAATCTATCTTTATAAAGTTAGCTTAAAAAAGACTCTATTTTAATTATTGCATCTTTTAGTAGGTTTTTGTTATTCAACCAGAGAGGATTATTTTTATTACGAAACCAAGTTTTTTGTCTTTTTGCAAATTGGATCGTTTTTGTTGTAGTTAACTCAATCGCCTTGTCAATTGTTAAATGGTTATTTAAAACATCTCTAGCTTCTCGATAGCCAATGGTTTTAAGTATTGGTAAATCAAATCCGTATTCTGAAATAAGATTGTTAGTCTCTTCAATAATTCCAGATAAAAACATATCTTTTGTTCTTTTTAAAATTCTTTCTTTTAAATTATCTCTATCTAATCCAAGCTCTAGTATTCTCCATTCAGGAGGTTTTTGAACTTTCAGAGTTGACAAAGGTTTGCCTGTTACGTAGAAGACTTCTAAAGCTCTTATTGTTCTAATGTGATCAGCAAAATTAATTTTTTTTGTTGATAATGGATCACAATTTTTTAACAATTCCCAACGTTTTTTCTGACCAAGTTCTTCTAATTGTTTTCTAAGATTTTTTTGAGGCGGGACATCTGGTACAAAAAACCCCTTGGTTATCGAGTTCATATACAACCCACTCCCTCCAACAAGAAAAGGTAAGTTATCTTGTTTAATTTCTCTAAGTATTGATTTTTGAGCAATTTCTTGAAATTGTTTTACATTAATTGGATGGTTTGGCTCTTCAATATCTATTAAAAAATGCTTTATTTTTTTTTGTTGTTTTTTTGATGGTTTGGCTGTTCCAATATCCATAAACTTATAAATTTGCCTTGAATCGATATTGTGTATACGAGTTTTAAAATATTGTGCAATTTCAATAGCTAATTCTGTTTTGCCACTTGCAGTTGGCCCAATTAAAATTATTACATTAGGGGGGTGTAAAGACATATGAATTTCTGAAGAATAAAAGATTAGCTATATAATTAAAGTGGTTAAATTTTTCATTGACTACGAGCCTTTATCTTATTGCAGTGGTAAGTTTAATGAAATACCTTTTAAAAATAACATTTTAAAAGTTTAATAATTTTTGTATTAAATGAGTGAGGACAAAAGATCTAATAAAATCTCAAGTGATTATGGTGCTGATCAGATTCAGGTTTTAGAAGGGTTAGAACCAGTTCGAAAACGACCCGGAATGTATATTGGTTCTACAGGGCCTAGAGGATTACATCATTTAGTATATGAAGTAGTTGATAACTCCGTTGATGAAGCACTTGCAGGACATTGTGATCACATAGAAATAGTTCTTCAAGCAGATGGTTCTGCTTTAATTTCTGATAATGGACGAGGTATTCCAACAGATATTCATCCAAGAACAGGAAAAAGTGCTTTAGAAACTGTACTCACTGTTCTTCATGCAGGAGGTAAATTTGGAAGTGGTGGTTATAAAGTTTCAGGGGGTTTGCATGGAGTAGGAATATCTGTAGTTAATGCTTTAAGCGAATGGGTTAATGTGACTGTTTTTAGGGACGGTCACGAATTTAATCAAAGATTTGAAAAAGGCGTATCAAAGGGTGAATTGACAACTCAAAAGCAGACTGGCAAATCATCTAAGAAAGGAACAACTATTTGCTTTAAACCCGACAAAACGATTTTTTCTGGAGGAATTGAATTTGAATATGCTCTTCTTTCATCTAGGTTAAGAGAACTTGCTTATCTTAACGGCGGAGTAAAAATTGTTTTTAGAGATGAAAGAAATCAATTATCCGATGGTTCTTTTAAAGAAGAAATTTACTTATATCAAGGAGGTATTAAAGAATATGTTGAATATATTAATGCTGCAAAAGAGTCTATTCATCCTGAAATAATTTACGTAGACTCACAGAAAGAAAATGTATATGTAGAAGCAGCTTTGCAATGGTGTTCAGATGTATATTCAGATAATATTTTAGGATTTGCAAATAATATTAGAACTATTGATGGAGGAACTCATATTGAAGGGCTAAAAACAGTTTTGACAAGAACTTTCAATAATCTTGCCAAGAAGAGAGGTAAAAGAAAAGATGCTGAAAAAAATTTAGCAGGCGAAAATATTAGAGAGGGCTTGACTGTTGTTTTATCTGTAAAAGTTCCTGATCCCGAATTTGAAGGGCAAACAAAAACAAAATTAGGAAATACTGAAGTTAGAGGAATTGTTGATTCACTTATTGGGGAGGCACTCACAAAATATATGGAATTCAATCCTGGAATTTTGGATTTGATTCTTGAAAAAGCAATTCAATCATTTAATGCTGCAGAAGCTGCGAGAAGAGCTAGAGAATTAGTAAGAAGAAAAAGTGTTCTAGAAAGTTCTACCTTACCTGGCAAATTAGCAGATTGTAGTTCTAGAGATCCCTCAGAATCAGAAATTTATATAGTTGAAGGAGATTCAGCAGGTGGTTCCGCAAAACAGGGACGAGATAGAAATTTTCAGGCTATTTTGCCACTCAGAGGTAAAATTCTTAATATTGAAAAAACTGACGATACTAAAATTTACAAAAATACAGAAATACAGTCATTGATAACCGCTTTAGGATTAGGAATAAAAGGAGAGGATTTCGACGAGAGCTCTTTGAGATATCATAGAGTTGTAATTATGACGGATGCTGATGTTGACGGCGCTCATATAAGAACTTTATTATTGACATTTTTTTATAGGTACCAAAGAGAACTTGTTGAGAAAGGCTTTATATATATTGCTTGCCCCCCTTTATATAAAGTTGAAAGAGGTAAAAACCATAATTACTGTTATAACGAGAATCAATTAAAGGAAACAATTGAAGGTTTTGGAGAAAAAGCAAATTATAATATCCAAAGATTTAAGGGATTAGGTGAGATGATGCCAAAACAATTATGGGATACAACTATGAATCCTCAAACGAGGATGATGAAAAGGGTTGAAATTGAAGATGCATTTGAAGCTGACAGAATATTCAATATATTAATGGGAGATAAAGTTGCACCAAGAAGAGAATTTATTGAAACTCATAGTAGCAATTTAGATATGGCAACTTTAGACATATGATTAATAATCTTCTCAAGAATTTTTGCTTAATTACTTTTGCATTAATTGCCCCAATTACATTACCTGCTGGGGGGATCCAAAAAAGTGTAAATCAAAATAAGTTCTCTACTAATACAGATGAAATAGTATTGAGTTCCAATACTTCTCTTTATTCTTATCCTCAAATTAATGCTAGGGAATTAATAGTTCTTGATTTAGGTACAACTTTATCAGTATTACGTAGTTGGAAAGTTACTGAAAGTGAAACTTGGGTCAGGGTTGAATTAGCTTCCAATAAATTTTTAGATGATCCTAATAAGATTTTAAAAGGCTGGATAAAAATGTAAATTTTGGATTTTAGTTCAATAGTAATACTTTTAGTTGGCAGTACTTTTGGATTAATACTGAGAATATCTATACAAAATAATTTTAAAAAAAGTATAGGCGCTAATATTCAAAATACATCAATAGTAAATTTTTTATCATCATTTTTTTTAGGAATTTTAGTCTCAATAAATTTTATTAATAATGAAATATTAGTCTTATTTTATAGCGGTTTTTTAGGATGTTTTAGTACATTTTCTACGTTTATATATCAACTATTTAACCTTTTTAAAAAGAGAAAATTCCTAAGATTATTTTTTCACTATATCGAAGTTATTATTCTTTCTTTCCTATTCTTTTATTTAGGTTATTTTGTAATTCAGTTTTTAAAAAGTGAAATTAAATAACTTTATTTATATTCTTTTAGCTGCTTACCTAGCTACATTTTTAAGATTAACAATTAATAATAATTTTTTTATTTCAATAATTGGATCATTTTTTGTTGGTTTTTTTGTCAATAAAAGATTAAGTTGCTCTATTGAAAAAATTCTATTGAGTGGTTTTTTTTCATGCTTTACATCCTTTAGCGGATTTATATATTTTTTGTACAAAATTTTAGATCAAGGGGATTGGATAAAATTTATAATTTTTTTTAATTTAATCATCATCGTAAATTTATTTACAATGTTCATCGGGTTTTGGATAAGTAGAAAAATTACTTAGATTTCTTATAATGATTTTGTTACTTTGACAAGAGATAATATTTATGAAAGATAATAATCTTGAAACAGTTGAATCCTTATCTTCAGATTTAAGTACACGAGAAAATATTACTTTTCAACTTGAGGAATTGCTCATTGCGGGCAATTATGATGAAGCCAAGTTACTTTTAGAGCCTTCTCAACCTGTTGATATTGCAGATGCTATTGGAAGCCTTCCACTAATATTGCAGGCATTAGCTTTTAGATTATTAAAGAAAAATGAAGCAATTGAAGTTTATGAATATTTAGATCCAGTAGTTCAGCAAACTTTATTAGAAAGACTTCGTTCAGGAGAAGTGTTAGAAATCGTTGAAAAAATGTCTCCTGATGATAGGGTTCAACTTTTTGATGAATTACCTGCAAAAGTTGTTCGAAAATTTTTGTCTGCTCTTAGCCCTGGTGAAAGGAAAGTAACAGCTGAATTACTTGGATATGAGCCTGAAACAGCTGGAAGATTAATGACAACAGAATTTATAGACCTTAAAGAACTGCAGACAGCGGCTGAGGCTCTTTCTTTAGTTAGAAAAAGAGCGCCATTCACTGAAACTATTTATAGCTTATATGTCACAGATAAAGAAAGACATTTAACTGGTATTCTTTCTTTAAGAGATCTTGTAACTGCTGATCCTTCTAAGCCAATTGGGGAAGTTATGACAAGAGATGTTGTTAATATCTCCACTAATACAAATCAAGAAGAGGTTGCTAGAGCAATACAAAGATATGATTTCTTAGCCCTCCCAGTAGTTGATAAAGAAAAACGACTGGTTGGGATAGTAACAGTCGATGATTTGATTGATGTCATAGAACAAGAGGCAACAAGAGACATTTATGCAGCGGGAGCAGTACAACCTGGCGATGAAGATGATTATTTTCAAAGTAGTTTGTTTACGATTGCTCGGAGAAGAATTTTATGGTTATTAATTTTGGTCTTGGCAAATGGTTTAACAACTAAGGTTATAGCAATGAATGATCAAATATTAAAAGAAATAGTTTTATTAGCTGCATTTATTCCACTACTTATAGGTACTGGGGGAAATGTTGGCGCTCAAAGTTCAACTGTTGTTATTAGAGGGTTAAGTACTCAGAAATTGAAGTCTCTTGGTGCAATTAAGGCGGTAGTTAAAGAGGCAATAACAGGCGCTCTTTTAGGAGTTTTAATGATGATAGTAGTATTCCCTTTTGCTTGGTGGCAAGGAGAAGGGCCTTTAATTGCCTCTGCAGTTGGAATAAGTTTAATATCCATAACAACTTTGGCTGCAACAACAGGAGCGATACTCCCTTTGTTGTTTGACAGAATGAAATTAGATCCAGCCTTAATGTCCTCTCCTTTCATTACAACTGTTACTGATATTGCAGGTGTATTTATTTATCTAAGTACAGCGAAATGGCTATTAAGCTCTTCATTAGCTTAAATCCACTAGGTATTTATTCTCATTTTTGTAAGAATGTGGATTATTTTGTTTAACTTTACATTTCTTAATGGTATTGTTTACAAAACATCATTAAACTTTCATGTCTTCTGAAACAATAAGTGAAAATAAATTATCATCAATCACAAGCATAAAAGCTAGTAATGATGTTGATCTTGTTAGGTCATATTTAAGGGATATAGGAAGAGTTCCATTACTATCGCACGAACAAGAAATTACTCTAGGTCGACAAGTTCAAGAGTACATGGAAGTCGAAAGAGCAGAATTAGAAATTATTGAATTAACAGGCGATAAGCCTAGTATTGATCAATTATCATCTAAATTAAATCTATCTACCTCTGTAATCAAAAAAAGATTGAGAGCTGGACAGAGAGCTAAAGAAAGAATGGTCGCAGCAAATTTAAGATTAGTTGTAAGTGTCGCAAAAAAATATACAAAAAGAAATATGGAACTTTTAGATTTAATTCAAGAGGGAACTATAGGATTAGTAAGAGGAGTTGAAAAATTCGATCCCGCCAGAGGTTACAAGTTTTCAACATATGCATACTGGTGGATTAGACAAGGTATCACAAGAGCAATAGCTGAAAAAAGTCGGGCGATACGGTTACCAATTCACATAACTGAAATGTTGAATAAGTTAAAAAAAGGTCAAAGAGAGCTCAGCCAAGAAATGTCAAGAACTCCAACTGTCAGTGAACTAGCAAAATACGTCGAGCTTCCTGAAGATGATGTTAAAGATTTGATGTGCAAGGCAGGGCAGCCAGTTAGCCTTGAAACTAAAGTTGGTGATGGTGAAGACACTGTTTTATTAGATTTACTTGCAGGGGGCGAGGATTTGCCAGACGAACAAATAGAGATGGATTGTATGAGAGGGGATCTGCATTCTCTCTTACATCAATTGCCTGATCTTCAATGTAGAGTTTTAAGAATGAGATACGGAATGGATGGAGATGAGCCAATGTCTCTTACAGGGATAGGAAGGGTTCTTGGGATAAGTAGGGATCGAGTAAGAAACCTAGAAAGAGATGGATTAAGAGGCTTGAGAAGACTTAGTGATAATGTAGAAGCTTATTTTGTTTCTTGAATAAATTCATTTATTAACTTATTTGTTTTTTCAGGTTCTTCATCATGAGGACAGTGACCAGCCCCGTTAATAATATCTAATCTTTTAATATTATTGAATTGTTTCTTCCATTCTCTTGCTTCATTTAAAGATTCCCAAGGATCTTTCTCACCCCAAATCAATTGTATTGGAGCCTCAACATTATCGAAAAGGTCAGTAGCAAGATAGTCATCAAATAAGTTGATAAAACCACGAAATGCTTCTTTAGAATTTTTTCTTTGAGTTGGTTGATAAAGTATTTCAATCAGTTCATTATCGATATTTTTTCCTGAAGGGTAAGCTTGTTCAAGTATTTTCTTTATGACTTGTGGATTAGCAGCTCTTGTAAAAAGCGTATTACTAATTACTCTTTGTCTGACAATCGTCTTAAGGATGGGTCTTAGTAGATTCATTAAGATATCACTTTTTTTTAAACGTTTATCGTCCATAGTTCTTTGTGCACAATCAATCAAAATTACACCTTTGCAATTATCTTTGAGGATCTCAGCAGCTTTCAAAGCAATAACTCCCCCAATTGAATTTCCTACCAAGTAAACAGGAGATTTTATTACCTCTGCACAAAATGTTGATATTTGATTACCCCATAAGTCAAATGAATATTTAATTGAGTTTTCTTTATCAGGTTCGTAATTTAATAAAGCACTAGGTTGACTGCTTTTTCCAAATCCTAATAAGTCAATTGCGTAACAGTTAGAGAATTTACCAAGACAATCCTGATTATGTCTCCAGTGGTTTTTTGATGCCCCAAATCCATGTACTAGTAAAATTTTAATATTTTTTTCAGAATTAGATTCTTTTGATAAAGACCAAGAAATTTTCCAATTTTTCCATTTCCAATTTTCAGATTTATTTAAGGACATTATGAATATGCTTTTAATTAAACTTTAATTCAAAAAAAAATTATTCGTTTTTAATAAATTATTCTTATTTAAGAAAAACATTCATTTTATGAAAAAGAAAAAGGTCATATGTATTGGAGAGGCTTTAATAGACAGAATCAGAAATAAGTCAAATCTGGAATTTACAGATTTTTTGGGTGGTGCGCCGGCTAATGTTGCTTGTGCATTAAGAAAATTAAAAATAGATTCAATATTTATAGGTAGTTTGGGTAATGATGATTATGGAAAAAAATTTATTACGGAATTTAATAAATTGGACGTTAATTTAGATTTTTTGCAATTAGATAATGATTCATCTACTCGCGTGGTTAATGTAGATAGAGATCAATTTGGTGATCGTTTTTTTTCAGGATTTGAGGAAAGTTCCCATTCATGCTTTGCAGACGAAGTTCTTTGTAAGAAATTAATCGAAAAAGAAATTTTAAATTTGGAGAAATCTTTTTTAGAAACAAAATATATGGTTACAGGGACGATCTTATTATCATCTCCAAGATCAGCAGAGACTATTTTTTTTCTTCTTGAACAGGCTAAAAAATTTGAAGTAAAAATAGTTATTGATTTGAATTGGAGAGAGGTCTTCTGGGATCATTCAAGTTTTTCATCAGAAATTAGTAAAGCCGCAAGAGTTAATTTAATCAAGAAATTTTTAAATCATGCAAATGTTTTAAAACTTGCAAAGGAAGAAGCAACTTTGTTTTTTGAAGATGAGAACCCCTTGTCAATATCTCAAGAATTGTCTAATAAACCAGATGTGATAATAACTGATGGAAAAAATCCTGTTTTATGGTATTTCAATGGATTGCAGGGAATTACCGAAACTCCTACTTCACAAAAAATTGTTGATACAACTGGCGCAGGCGATGCTTTTCTAGCTGGCTTAATCTCACAATTAATTTCTTCAGGCTATCCTTCAAATGAACTTGAGATAGAAGATTGCATTAAGTTCGCATGTGTTTGTGGATTATTAACTTGTCTTGGTGAAGGCGCCATCGAGCAACAACCACATTATGAGAAGGTTAATAAATTTTTGGGATCTCTTATTTGATAGTGTCTTCCATAATTTTTTGCGTAACTAATTTCAATTTTCCAGAAATTATCAATAGCTGGTTCTATTAATTCTGGCCATTCAACCACTAAAATAGCTTGTCTTTGTATTGCCTCTTCTTCTTCTGAAAAAAAAACTTCTTTTGCTGAAGAAGCATTTTCTAACCTGTATAAATCAAGGTGAATTAGTGGAATTTTTCCGGAGTTATAGTGATGCGACAAAGCAAATGTAGGGCTTGTAATGTCCTCAGAGATTGATAAGCCTTTAGCAATACCTTGAACAAATGAAGTTTTCCCAGCCCCAATTGGACCCTGTAATAAAACAATCGATTGTGGATTTAATTTGTATGAGAGGTTTTTTCCTAAATTTAAAGTCTCTTTTAAATTCTCAACAAACACAAAAATTATACAAAAATCATTTATAGTTTAATAGAAAAAGTATTCACTAGATATGGTTATAGCAAACTCAGTTAAGACCTCTACACCAAATTACGTAATAGCTGATATCTCTTTATCAGATTTTGGTCGTAAAGAAATTAAAATAGCCGAAACAGAAATGCCTGGATTAATGGCACTTAGAGATAAATATCAATCTGAAAAGCCACTAAAAGGTGCAAAAATAGCTGGAAGTCTTCATATGACTATTCAAACAGCAGTTTTAATAGAAACTCTTGTTGATCTAGGTGCGGAAGTGAAATGGGCATCATGCAATATTTTTTCAACTCAAGATCATGCAGCTGCAGCTATTGCAGATCAAGGAATTTCTGTATATGCAAAAAAAGGGGAGACCCTTGATGAATATTGGCAATATACCCACTACATTCTTGACTGGGGTTCAGACTCTCCAAATATGATCCTTGATGATGGGGGAGATGCAACTGGCTTATTGATACTTGGTAGTAAAGCAGAAAAAGATTTATCTGTTTTAGATAATCCTGGTAATGAAGAAGAAATCGCTTTATTCAATTCTATTAAGTCTAAGTTGAAAAATGATAATGAATTCTATTCTAGAATTAAAAGTAATATCATTGGTGTCACTGAAGAAACTACCACGGGAGTTGCAAGACTCTATCAATTACAAAAGCAAAATGCTTTACCTTTTCCTGCTATCAACGTTAATGATTCAGTAACCAAAAGCAAATTTGATAATTTATATGGCTGCCGAGAATCTCTAGTTGACAGCATAAAGCGTGCCACTGATGTGATGATTGCTGGGAAGGTAGCTTTAGTAATGGGTTTTGGAGACGTAGGTAAAGGATCAGCTCAGTCTCTAAGAGGACTTGGTGCAATTGTAAAAGTTGCTGAAGTTGATCCAATTTGTGCTCTTCAAGCGGCAATGGAAGGTTTTAGCGTTGTTACTTTAGATGATGTAGTGGAAGATATAGATATATTTGTTACAGCAACTGGGAACTATAAGGTAATAACAAACGAAAATCTTGTCAAGATGAAAGATGAGGCCATAGTTTGTAATATCGGTCATTTCGACAATGAAATTGATGTGGCTTCATTGAAAGATTATCCATGGGAAAATATTAAGCCGCAGGTTGATCACATAACTTTACCTAGTGGCAATAAAATAATCCTTTTAGCTGAAGGTAGATTAGTTAACTTAGGTTGTGCTACTGGACATCCAAGTTTTGTTATGAGTAATTCGTTTACTAATCAAGTGCTTGCTCAAATTGAACTTTTCAATAAGTCAGACAAATATGCTCGTAAGGTTTATGTTTTACCAAAACATCTAGATGAAATGGTAGCCAGATTACATCTTGATAAAATTGGTGCAAAATTAACAAAATTAACTAAGGAACAAGCTGATTATATTAATGTCTCTGTTGAAGGACCTTATAAGCCAGAGCTCTATAGATACTAGTATGAGTCCAATTTTTGTGAATTTTCTTACTTCAATCCCTGACTATATTAGTTTGGCTGTTGAAAAGAATTCAACATTTGCTTACCTCACTATATTTTTGGCTATGTTTTTAGAAAATATTATACCTCCAATTCCTTCTGAAATAATAATGCCATTGGGAGGGTTTTTCGTTTATCAACAAAAATTAAATTTCTATATTCTAGTTTTTTGGGGATTACTTGGTACTATTTTTGGATCATTACCTTGGTATTTTTTAGGTAGATTAGTAAATGAAAAAAGACTTTCAAATTTTCTGGATAGAAAAGGAAAATATCTGGGTATTTCTTCTAATGATTTAAGTAAAAGTAAAAGGTGGTTCGATAAATACGGGGTTCCCTTAGTTTTTTGGGGCCGATTAGTACCAGGTATAAGAACTTTAATTTCAGTTCCTGCTGGAATAGAACTTATGCCGTTAAGAAAATTTTTGATTTGGACTACACTTGGGAGCTTGATATGGGTAGCACTTCTCACTTATGCAGGTTACTTATTTGGCGAAAATTATCCAATCATTGAAACCTTCATAGATCAAATCAAATATGTTGTAAAGCCAATTTTAATTTTAATTTTCTTATATTTTTTTATAAGAATACTTATTAGATTTTTTAAAAAAAATAGACCTTAAAAAGGTATTTCACTAGAGTTACTACTATTAGAATATTGGTTATTATCGGAATCTTTTCGGGAGCCTAGTAAGTTTAATCTATCTACCCTAACAACTGGTTTATATCTATCTTCCCCAGTATTTTTATCTTTCCAACTATCAATTTTAAAGCTTCCTGTTATTCCAATTAAAGAACCTTTTTTAACGTAATCTGCGGCTATTTGAGCTTGTTTGCCCCATATTTCTAAATTAAACCAGTCGGGCTCTTCGTCTCGGCTTCTTCTATTAACTGCAAGTGTGAAATTTGCTACGATGCTCCCAGATTCAAAATATCTTACATCTGGTTCTCTTCCTGCTCTGCCAACCAGGTTAATAGTGTTAATTTCCATAATTTTTTTTTTTTTTATACTACTCAAATTTCCAGGTTCTGCTCAAAGTTTTGCGTGCTATTCATAACTAAACTACAGAATTCTGAGAGCTTACAAAAAAATAGATATATTATTTATAAAAAGAATTCTTATTGTGATTTTTAACAGATTTAAATTTTCTAGAGATATTGGTATAGATTTGGGAACTGCCAACACTCTTATACATGTATCAGGAAAGGGCGTTGTTTTACAAGAGCCTTCTGTAGTAGCTATGGATCTAGAAGAAGGTATTCCGCTAGCAGTTGGTAAAGAAGCAAAGTTAATGCTTGGAAGGACTCCTGGTAATATAAGAGCCGTAAGACCATTAAGGGATGGGGTTATCGCAGATTTTGATGCTGCAGAACAAATGATAAAAACATTTATTCAAAAATGTAATGAAGGCAAAGGGATAGTAGCACCAAGAATAGTGATCGGTATCCCAAGTGGGGTTACTAGTGTTGAGCGAAGAGCAGTAAGGGAAGCTGGACTAGCCGGAGCTAGAGAAGTTCACTTAATTGATGAACCCGTTGCAGCAGCAATAGGAGCATCATTACCAGTAACTGAGCCAATTGGCACTATGATTGTCGATATTGGTGGAGGTACTACTGAAGTTGCAGTATTAAGTTTAGGCGGAACTGTATTGAGTGAATCTGTTCGAATAGCTGGCGATGAAATAAATGAGTCAATTGCGTTATACCTTAAAAAAGTTCACAACTTAGTTGTTGGAGAGAGAACTGCAGAAGATATCAAAATTAAAATTGGATCTGCATTTCCAGATGATGATTTTGATAAAACTACTTTAGAGGTTAGAGGTCTACATCTTTTATCTGGTCTACCTAGGTCAGTCACTTTGACATCAGGAGAAATCAGAGAAGCGATGGCAGAAACACTTAGCAAAATAGTAGAAGCTGTAAAAAGAACTTTAGAACGAACGCCCCCTGAACTTGCTGCAGACATTGTTGATAGGGGGATTATGCTTGCAGGAGGTGGAGCTTTAGTAAGAGGCATTAATGATTTATTAAGCGATGAAACAGGAATTTTTACTCACATAGCAGAAAATCCACTGCTTTGTGTAGTAAATGGCTGTGGAGAGGTTTTGGATGATTTCAAAAAACTAAAAAGAGTTGTTGACACTCCAGAATTCATAAGAAATGCCATAAGAGATTAATATTATGTTAGGTATCCGACGAATATCTACTAATCGTTGGTGGCATAAAAAGAAAAATTGGATATTGTTCACGATTTTTTTATTTTTAGCTTTTGTAAGGATATCAAAAGGATCTTTTTATAAGGATTTTTACTATTTTATTTCAAAGCCTTTTTGGCCTGGAAAATTCCAAAAAGAAATTATTCTTGAGAGTATAGACCAAGAAAATTTAATAAAGTTAAATCTTCTTAAAAAAGATAATCTAAGATTGCGGCGAAACTTATCTCTTCAAGAATCATCTAATAACGAAAATATTTCAGCTGCAGTTATTTCGAGAAAAACAGGGAGTTGGTGGAGACAATTAATTTTAAATAAAGGTTCAAAGGATGGAGTAAAAATTGGTAATATTGTTATTGGTCCAGGTGGATTACTAGGAAGAGTAAAGAATACTTCTTTATTTACTTCTTCGGTCACTTTAATAACTTCTCCGGAAAGTAAGTTAGGCGTTTGGGTGGACAGAATTCAAATTAATGGATTACTGGTCGGTTTAGGAGATGATTATCCTCGCCTAATACTTTATTCAAATGATGCTGATATTAAAGTCGGAGATTTTGTATCATCATCTCCTGCAAGTACTTTATTACCTCCAAATATCCCTATTGGAATTGTCCAATCTATAGATGAGACATTGAAATCAAAAAAAACGGCAAAAATTTCACTTTTAGCAAAACCTCATGTAATTGATTGGGTGCAAATTGTGAAAGTAAAGATTTAATGAATAAATTTTTTTCAAAAAAAATATCCATAATAAGCTTTTTTCTTATCCCAATTATTTTTTTGTGGCACCCTAGTTGGCTTGGATTCTTAGGTGTTCAGCCATATTGGCCTTTATTTTGGTTATTGCCTTGGTCAATGATGAATGGATCAATCAATGGATTAATATATGGTTTGTTTTTAGGTCTAATTTTAGATTCTCTTACTTTAGATGATAGTTTTACTCAAATACCAGGCTTAATTTTTTGTGGTTTTTTGTTTGGGAGAATTAAATTAAATAGTGATATTTTGGTGGGACATTTTAGGTATGGTTTAATTTGTTCTTTTGGAAGTTTTTTATGTGGGACTCTTTATTTTTTGCAAATTTTGTTTAAAAATTTTTCAGATAGTAATTCTTTAATGTTGATTCCCAGTGTTAAAAATATCTTGGCCGAAGTTTTTTTGACAGGTTTTTTTGCTCCCTTTATTTGCTCCCAACTTTTAAGAATGTTTAAATTTTCAAGAAGAAATTTGTAGTAAAAAATTTTGCCGAGAAGTAAAAGTTTTTGAAAAAATTGTTCTCTTCAAATTATTTAAGATTTTTTAAACCTCAGGAATATCTCTTTGAGGGTTCGTAATGTTATATTTTAAATTGTTAGAATAAATATTCAATGCAATAGTTCTTTGCTTTGAAATATCGAAAAATCGTTTTTAACTATGTCAAAAGCAAGAATTTTAGTTGTTGATGATGAACCAGCAGTTTTGAAGGTATTAGTTACTAGGCTTCAACTAGCAGGCTATCAAGTTTTTTCAGCTACTAACGGTGAAGAAGCACTTGAGTCTTTTCACAGGGATTCCCCAGATTTGATAGTTCTTGATGTTATGCTTCCAAAAATGGATGGGTTTGCTGTTTGTAGAAGAATTAGAGCTGAATCAGTAGTACCAATAATATTTTTAACAGCTTTAGAAGCTATTTCAGAGAGAGTTGCAGGTTTGGATTTAGGGGCTGATGATTACTTATCTAAACCATTTAGTCCCAAAGAGTTAGAGGCTAGAATAGCCACTATTTTGAGAAGAATGGGTCCAACTGTATCGGTTACTGAAACTAAAGAAGTTCCTTCAGGAAAAGGGGTAATGAAATTTGGAAGTTTAGTTGTTGATACTAATCGAAGACAAGTTTCTAGAGCGGGAGATAGAATTAGTTTAACTTATACTGAATTTAGCCTACTAGAATTATTATTCGACGAGCCTGGTAAGGTTGTCCCGAGAGCAGAAATTTTAGAACAACTATGGGGTTATCCTCCTCGTAGAGCTGCAGATTTAAGAGTTGTAGATGTCTATGTAGCTAGATTAAGAGGCAAATTAGAACCAGATCCAAGAAATCCTGAATTAATATTAACTGTTAGAGGAATTGGTTACGCATCTCAGAGAGTTGGCGAAACAGCAACATCTTTGGCAAGTTGAGCAATAGTCTGATAATTTTATTAAATAAAACAAATATATTTAAATAAATTTTGTCTGAAATAAAAGAAGCGCGCTTACAAAAAGCTAGTTCACTCGTTAATAAAGGATTTGCTTCTTACGCACAGAGCTTTAAAGTATCACATACTACAAGTTTTCTTATTCAAAAATTTGATTATCTAGAAAATGGTCAAGAGGAAGACTTCAGTGTTTCTATTGCTGGCAGAGTTCTGGCAAAAAGGGTAATGGGCAAAATTGCCTTTTTCACAATAAACGATCAAGAAGGTCAGATTCAGCTTTATTTAGATAAAAGGATTATTAATTTCAATTTAGAAAAACAAAAATTACTTTCTTTTGAAGATCTCAAGGAATTAGTAGATATTGGTGATTGGATAGGTGTCTATGGAACTATTAAAAAAACTAATAAAGGTGAGCTTTCAATTAAAGTAGAAAAATGGGAAATGTTATCCAAATCATTACAACCTCTCCCAGATAAATGGCATGGATTGACTGATATTGAAAAAAGATATAGACAACGTTATTTAGATTTAATAGTTAATCCTCACTCCAAAAATGTATTTAAAACCAGAGCGAAATGTATAAGTTTTATAAGAAAATGGCTAGATAATAGAAATTTTTTAGAGATTGAGACTCCAATTCTGCAATCTGAAGCTGGTGGTGCTGAAGCAAGACCATTTATAACTCATCACAATACATTAGATATTCCGTTGTATTTAAGAATAGCTACAGAATTACATTTAAAGAGAATGGTTGTTGGAGGTTTTGAGAAAGTATATGAATTGGGAAGAATCTTCCGTAATGAGGGGATAAGTACAAGGCATAATCCAGAATTCACCTCAGTTGAAATTTATGAAGCTTATTCTGATTATGTAGATATGATGAATTTAACTGAAGAATTGATTAAAGATATCGTAGCTGATGCATGTGGGTCTTTAATTATAAATTATCAAAATAAAGAAATTGATTTTTCTAAGCCTTGGTCAAGAATATCCATGAAAGCTATTGTCAAAAAATATACAGGGATTGATTTTGATTCTTTCAGTGGAGACTTTCTCGCAGCAAAACAAGCTGTTAAAAATATCAATGTTGATTGTTCTAATAAAGTAAATACTATGGGAAGACTTTTAAATGAGGTTTTCGAGCAAAAAGTAGAATCAAAACTTGTAGAACCCACTTTTGTTATTGATTATCCTGTTGAAATTTCTCCTTTAGCTAGGCCTCATCATGATAATAAAGAAATAGTTCAGAGATTTGAATTATTCATTGTTGGTCGAGAACTGGCAAATGCATTTAGTGAGTTGATAGATCCAGTAGATCAAAGAGAAAGAATGCAATTACAGCAATCTCTTAGAGATGAAGGAGATCTTGAGGCTCACTGTATAGATGAAGATTTTTTAAATGCTTTAGAGATTGGCATGCCGCCTACGGGAGGATTAGGTATAGGTATTGATAGGCTAATTATGTTAATTACAAATAGCGCATCGATTAGAGATGTAATTCCTTTCCCATTGTTAAAACCAGAAATAACTTCCAAAAAAAGTTAAAAATTACCCTCGAATGAAGTAAAATAGTTAAATTAATCCAATACGAAATTTTTTAAATGAGTGGTGAACGTGTTGGTTTCCGTTTCAAACACGCGGATGCAGTTGTAAAAAGAAATCCTCAAGGCCGATCAAGAAGAGGATGGGTTATTGAACCAGTAGAGCAAACTACAAGTAGAGGTACAAAAATGCCTGCATACAAAATTCGCTGGAGAGATAGTGAGAGGCCAGAAACTGTATTGCAGCATATGTTAATTGCAGATCCAGATCCTTCCCCACCTCCAAGTTCAGTAAGTTTAGATTGATATTTTTCAATAATTCTGCCTAATTTTTTATCTTTTTAGTGCAGAGTTGATTTCTTTTTTTATGCTTTTTTGTTTTTCATCTTGTCGTTTGTCATGTAATTTTTTTCCTTTACCAACTCCAATAGTTAGTTTTATCCATGAGCCTTTTAAATAAAGAGATAATGGAACAATAGTCATTCCTTTTTTTTCAGTATTAGATTTCATTTTTATTATTTCTTTTTTATGTAGTAGCAACTTTCTATTTCTTAGTGGATCATGATTAAAGAAAGACCCCACATTTTTATGTGGTGAAATGTGAACATTTAATAATAAGATCTCACCATCTCTGAATGAACAGTATCCGTCTCTTAAATTTGCTTTTCCATTTCTAATGGACTTTACTTCAGTCCCTAAAAGCTCAATTCCAGCTTCGATTGTTTCAGATATTGCATATTGAAATTTTGCATATCTATTATCAGCTAGAAGTTTAAAATTATTTGCTTTATTAGTATTTTTTTTAACTTTGTTTGAATTTTTTGCCATTTTAGTTGTAAAAAATCTTTCTACTCAGAACAATTGCAACTAACCTTTCATTATGGCAATAATTTCTTCCAATATAGGCGATAATGACTTTTCTTTTAGTAAAAAAGAACTTAGGCTAGTTGATTCAAAAAACATTCCAGAAGAAAAGAGAAATAATAATTTGAACTTAGCCCGGCCTCTTAATTTAAAAGAATTTATTGGCCAAGAACAACTTAAATCTTCTTTAAGAATAGCTATAGATGCTTCAATTATTAGAAAAGAACCTTTGGAGCATACTCTTTTATATGGACAGCCTGGTCTAGGTAAGACTACTCTTGCTTTTTTGATAGCCCACGAATTGAATACAAAATGCAGGATTGCGACTGCACCAGCGATTGAAAGACCAAGAGATATTGTAGGTTTACTTCTTGGATTAAAAGAAGGTGAAGTTTTATTTATCGATGAGATACATCGCTTAAATAGGTTAACTGAAGAGTTGTTATATTCTGCAATGGAGGATTTTAGACTTGACTTAACTATGGGAGCTAATAGAGGTGCCCGTTGCAGAACAATTAATCTTCCTAGGTTTACTCTGATTGGTGCTACAACTAAATTAGCATCAATAAGTGCACCGCTAAGAGACAGATTTGGGATATCTCAGAAAATTGAATTCTATACATGTGATGAATTAAAACAAATTATTGTTAATTTTTCTCGATTAATAAATCTCAATTTAGAAGATGAAGCATCTTTTAATTTGGCAAAGATATCTCGAGGGACTCCAAGAATTGCTTTAAGATTATTAAGACGAGTAAGAGATTATGCTCAAGTTGTTATGAAAACTAATACTATCTCAGTGAATTTAATAAAAAAAGCTTTAAATTCTTACCAAATAGATGAAAAAGGATTGGATTCTTTAGATAGACACTATTTATCTTTTCTTAACCAAAACAATAATATTCCAACTGGCCTTGATTCAATTGCATCTGGGTTGGGCGATGATTCTTCAATGCTAGAATTTGTAGTTGAGCCATATCTCATTAAAATTGGTTTTCTCACGCGAACTCCTCGAGGAAGATTGCTTACTGCTTTAGGAAAAAAGTACATTGATTCAAAAGATGATAACTTTTAAAAAAGTTAAGGTTTGTTTTTTATTAATTTTTATTTTTTTCAATATTTTTTATATTGCACCAAGCTTTTCATTATCTTTGAGAGAGGATATGTTTAAAAATGCGTTAGATCTTAGTTCAGGCGGAAAATTTAATCTCGCTTTACAACAATGGAATCAATATCTCGATTCTTATCCTGATGATGCTGCAGGTTTTAGCAATAGAGGAAATGTAAGACTTGTTTTAGGAGATGTTAAGGGATCATTAGACGACCAAAATAAGGCAATAAGTTTAAATCCTAATGAAATAGATCCTTACATTAACAGGGGGATAGCTGAGGAAGCGTTGGGTTTATGGTCGCAAGCAAAAAAGGATTATATGTTCGTTATTTCACTAGATAGTAAAAATTTCTCTGCATTATATAATTTAGCTAACGTCGAAGGATCTACATCCCATTGGGATAAAGCAAGAGATTTATTCTCAAAAGCTGCTTTATATAATCCAGGATTTGCCATGGCTAGATCAAGTTTGGCGTTGGCAGATTTCCAGTTGGGAAATATTGATGAAGCTGAAAAAGAATTAATAAAGTTAATAAGACGCTATCCAACTTTTGCAGATGCTAGAGCAGCTTTAACAGCTTTGAATTGGTCTAATGGTGAAGCTGGTAAAGCAGAGAGTAATTGGATAGCGGTAACTGAATTAGATCCTAGATATAGTGATGAAGAATGGTTAAAAAAAACAAGAAGATGGCCTCCTCAACCAATTAAAGACTTAATGAATTTTATCGATTTAAAATAAGTAATGAATAGAGATCAGTTACATAAAAAAATTGATTCGTTTAATGATGAACTAATTAACTTAAGAAGACATATCCATGAACATCCGGAACTAAGTGGCCTTGAAAATCAAACAGCAATCTTGATCAGTGGTTTTTTAAAAGATATTGGTTGGAATGTTAGAGAATCTATAGGTAGGACTGGAGTTACAGCTGATTTTGGCCCCCTAGACAAAGGTATTATAGGTTTAAGAGTGGATATGGATGCTTTGCCAATATTTGAGGAAACTAAATTAAGTTTTTCTTCAAAAGTAGATGGTGTTATGCATGCCTGTGGTCACGATTTGCATATCACGATTGGATTGGGTGTCGCAAAAATTATTAAGGATTTAAAACTAAATTTTGGGACTCGGATAATTTTTCAGCCTGCTGAAGAAATTGCGAGTGGAGCTAGATGGATGATTAAGGATGGTGCAACTAATGGTTTAACCCATATTTTAGGAGTTCATGTCTACCCCGATTTATCCGTAGGGACTATTGGCATTAAAGAGGGAAGTTTAACTGCAGCTGCTGGAGAACTGACTGTAGAGATTAAAGGAAAATCAGGCCATGGTGCTCGACCTCATGAAGGAGTTGATGCTATTTGGGCGGCTTCAAAAGTTATCTCAGGCATTCAAGAATCAATAACACGCAAGTTAGATCCTCTAGATCCAGTAGTAATAACTTTTGGGAAAATAAATGGTGGCAATGCATTCAATGTTCTCGCAGAAAAGGTTAATTTAATTGGTACTGTTAGATGCACTAATCGTAAAGTATTTACGAATATTGGTAATTGGCTCAATGAAAATATCACTTCTTTAGCTAATAGTTGCGGAGCTGAAGCAAAAGTAATATTTAGAGAAATCACTCCGGCAGTTAATAATAATCCTGAAATTAATAGAGTCCTCAGAGATTCGGGAATTAAGGTTTTGGGTCAAGAAAATGTTATCGAATTACAAAAACCATCATTAGGAGCTGAGGATTTCGCTGAATTTTTAAATGAGATTCCAGGAGCTATGTTTAGGCTTGGCGTTGCTAGCTCAAATGGATGTGCCCCTCTTCATAGTTCTAAATTTGATCCAGATGAAAGAGCTATTTCTGTTGGAATTAAAGTAATTACAGAATCCATAGTAAAATTAAATAATGAAAAAATTAATGCACTTGGTAAATGAATATTCATAAAAGATTCATTTTATCTTTTGTAGCTCCTTTCATGATCCTCATATCTGCTTTGGGATTGATCTTTAGGGACAATTCCAGGAAAATTTTTTATTTACCTATTGGCTTAATGGGGATTGCAATTATTTTGGAGAAAGGTATAAGCAGACAATTAGAAAGGAAAAATATTTTAGAAAAGATAAAGTCTTATCAAAAATCTAAATAAAATCATTTTATTTATTTTTACGCAACATGAGATGACTATTTTTTAGAAAAGAGCTATTAATAAGATTAAAACTAGGGGTGCTAGGAAATTTAACTTAGCTGAGATCATACCCTTTGAACCTGAATCAATAATCTTGATACAGGGAAGTGGAGATTTGATCAAACTTTAGTAATAACACTTTTAAAAAACTTGTAAATTATGAGAAGTTCTTGGATTAAGCCTCGCCTTGGGAAAGACAATTTAACTCAGATGAACTTTGCGAGAAACGGATATATCACTGAAGAGATGGATTTTGTTGCAAAAAAAGAGAATCTTCCCCCTTCTTTAATAATGGAAGAAGTGGCAAGAGGAAGATTAATTATTCCAGCAAATATTAATCATTTAAATCTTGAGCCGATGTCAATAGGTATTGCTTCTAGATGTAAAGTAAATGCAAATATTGGGGCTTCTCCTAATGCAAGTGACATCAATGAAGAAGTAGAGAAGCTAAAACTAGCAGTTAAATATGGAGCTGATACAGTTATGGATCTTTCTACAGGAGGGGTAAATTTAGATGAAGTGAGGCAAGCAATTATTCACGAGTCTCCTGTTCCTATAGGAACAGTTCCTGTTTATCAAGCTTTAGAAAGTGTACATGGTTCAATAGATAGACTTACTGAAGATGATTTTCTTCATATTATTGAAAAACATTGTAAGCAAGGCGTTGATTATCAAACTATTCATGCTGGGCTATTAATAGAGCATTTGCCAAAAGTTAAAGGAAGAATTACTGGTATAGTCAGTAGGGGGGGAGGTATTTTAGCCCAATGGATGTTACATCATTTTAAGCAAAATCCTCTTTACACAAGGTTTGATGATATTTGTGAGATTTTTAAGAAATATGATTGTACTTTTTCTTTAGGAGATTCATTAAGGCCTGGATGCTTGCATGATGCTTCTGATGATGCCCAGCTAGCTGAATTGAAGACTTTAGGCGAGCTTACTCGAAGAGCATGGAAACATAATGTTCAAGTAATGGTTGAGGGTCCTGGTCATGTACCTATGGATCAAATTGAGTTTAATGTGAGAAAGCAAATGGAAGAATGTTCAGAAGCTCCTTTTTATGTGCTTGGACCATTAGTGACAGATATATCCCCTGGTTATGATCATATATCAAGTGCTATTGGGGCCGCGATGGCAGGTTGGTATGGAACTTCTATGTTATGTTATGTAACCCCGAAAGAACATCTAGGTCTGCCAAATGCAGAAGATGTAAGAGAAGGCTTAATTGCTTATAAAATAGCTGCTCACGCTGCTGATGTAGCAAGACACAGATCTGGAGCCCGTGATCGAGATGATGAACTTAGTCATGCAAGGTATAACTTTGATTGGAATAAACAATTCGAACTTTCATTAGATCCGGAAAGAGCAAAGCAGTACCATGATGAAACACTGCCTGAAGAAATCTTTAAAAAGGCAGAGTTTTGCTCAATGTGTGGTCCTAAGCATTGTCCAATGAATTCAAAGATTTCTGATGAATCTCTTGATCAGTTAAAAGATAAGCTTGAAGAATGCAATACTTCAGTTTAGTTATCAATTAGTAGTTATAGAATTTCCTTCGTCTTATTAACTACGTTTTCGACAGTAAATCCAAAATTTTTCATACATTCTCCACCAGGTGCTGATGCACCAAATCTGTCCATAGTAATACAAATCCCCTCAAAACCTGTATATTTATGCCACCCAAATGAATGGGCAGCTTCTACTACAACTCTCTTTTTCACACTGCTAGGTAAAACACTTTCTTTGTAAGATTCTTCTTGCTCTTCAAAAAGTTCTACACAAGGCATAGAAACAACCCTAATTTTTTTACCTAAGCTTGAAATTTCCTTACTTGCTTCAATGCAAAGATTCAGTTCGCTTCCAGTACCAATAAATATTAGATCTGGTTTTCCTTCACAATCGGAAACTACGTATCCTCCTAGAGCAACTTTGTCGATCGAAGTATTTTCTTGATTTGGCATACCTTGTCTACTTAAACAAAGGGCAGAAGGTCTTTTTCGATTTTGAATAGCAAGCTTATAAGCTCCACTCGTCTCATTGCCATCTCCAGGTCTAAAAACTAGCATATTAGGCATGGCGCGAAGAGAAGGGATAGTTTCAATAGGTTGATGTGTTGGACCATCTTCTCCTACACCAATTGAATCGTGAGTTAAGACATAAATTACTCCTAATTCGCTAAGCGCTGAAAGTCTCATTGAGCCCCTCATATAATCGGCAAAAACAAGGAAGGTTCCACCATAAGGTATGAGACCACTATTGTGATAAGCAATACCATTAAGTACAGCTGCCATTGCATGTTCTCGTACACCAAAATGTAAATATCTTTTTTCAGGGCTATGTGGCTGGAATGATCCAGTTTCTCCTTTTATATCTGTGTAATTAGAGTGAGTTAAATCTGCAGATCCGCCAATTAATTCAGGTAGGTTAGGACCTAGAGCACCCAAACATATTTGTGAATGCTTTCTGGTGGCTAACCCTTTATCATCAGGAGAATAGGAGGGGAGATCTGAGTCCCAATTCTCAGGTAATTGACCCTCTAACATTCTTTTTAGCTCTGCTCCTTCAGAGGGATATTTTTTTTGATATTCTTCAAATTTAGAATCCCATTCTTTCTCTAAATTTTCACCTTTGTTTTTTGATTTTCTAAAATGTGCATATACTTCATCGGGTATTTCAAATGGAGGATATTCCCAATTTAGAAACTCTCTAGTTAATGCAGCTTCTTCTTCTCCAACAGCTGCTCCGTGAATTCCAGCAGTATCTGATTTATTGGGAGAACCATAACCTATAGTTGTAGAAATTTTTATAATTGAAGGTTTATCAGTAATTAATTTTGCTTTTTCGATAGCTTCAGTGATTCCTTTAACATCATGATTCCCATCTTCAACATGTTGTACATGCCATCCATAAGCTTCGTATCTTTTTAAGACATCTTCGGTAAAAGAAACATCGGTTCGCCCATCTATAGTAATTTGATTATCGTCATAGAGTGCAATTAATTTTCCAAGCTTAAGATGACCAGCTAGTGAGCAGGCCTCAGATGCAATACCTTCTTGATTACAGCCATCACCCATTATTACGTAAGTATAGTGATCAACGATATTGCAATCAGGCTTATTAAATTTAGCTCCTAAGTGTGTTTCAGCGATTGCCAAACCAACTGCATTTGAAATTCCGGCTCCAAGAGGTCCAGCTGTAACTTCAACTCCTTCAGTTTCGAATGTTTCTGGATGTCCAGGAGTTTTCGATCCCCATTGTCTAAATTCCTTAATATCTTCTATTGAAACTGATTTATATCCTGTCAAATGAAGCAAGGAATATAACAGCATACAGCCATGACCAGCTGATAATACAAAACGGTCTCTATTGAACCATTTTGGGTTATTGGGGTTGTGATTAAGTATGTTTTGCCATAATGCATAACCCATAGGAGCACATCCCATTGGCAATCCAGGATGTCCACTATTAGATTTATTTACTGCATCTACAGCAAGCATTCTTATACTATTTACACAAAGTGATTCTAATGAAACAGATGCAGCGACCATTTTTTTAAAATAAGATAATTTGGAAATAAAGAATTGGTTGTCTTCAATTCATTTTGCTGAAAGCAAGGCAAACATTGTGACCACCAAAGCCGAAAGAATTAGAAAGAGCAACTCCTACTTGAGCTTCTCTTGCATTATTTGGTACATAATCAAGATCACATTCAGGATCTCGATTGACGTAGTTTATTGTAGGAGGGATAAAATTATGTGTCAAAGAAAGTATACAAGCTACAGCTTCTATACCTCCTGAGCCTCCTAGGAGATGACCTGTCATCGACTTAGTAGAGCTTACAGGAATAAGGTAAGATCTGTCTCTAAAAATAGATTTAATAGCAGAAGTTTCATTTTTATCATTAGCTGATGTACTTGTTCCATGAGCATTTATGTAATCAACTTTTTCAAGGCTAAGACAAGCGTCTTCAATTGCTAATTTGATAGCTTTTGCGCCTCCGATCCCTCCTGGAGATGGAGCAGTTATATGATGAGCATCACATGTTGTTCCATAACCAACTACTTCTGCATAAATTCTCGCATTCCTTTTTTGTGCATTTTCCAAAGTTTCTAAAACAAGAATTCCAGATCCTTCTCCAATAACAAATCCATCTCTTTCCGCATCAAAAGGTCTGCTAGCAGTTTGAGGGCTTTCATTTCTGGAAGAAAGGGCTTTGGCACTGGCAAAACCAGCTACTCCAAGAGGTGTAATACTTGCTTCTGCTCCCCCACAGATCATTGCATCCGCTTTTCCAAGTTGAAGTAATCTAAAAGAATCACCAATTGCATTTGAACCAGCAGCGCAAGCGGTGGAAACAGAGGAACTTGGTCCTTTTGCACCTAAAGCGATAGCAGCCAATCCAGTGGCCATGTTTGGAATCATCATTGGGACTGTAAATGGACTTACCCTTTTAGGCCCTTTATGACTCAATATTTGAGCTTGACTTTCCATAGTTAGTAAGCCTCCAACACCAGAACCAATAATCACTCCAATTCTTGATGCATTAACTTCAGTAATTTCAAGTCCAGAATCATTAAAGGCTTGCTTTGCAGCAATAACTCCAAACTGGGAAAAACGATCCCATCTTTTGGATTCTTTAGCCTCAATAAAATGTTCAGATTGAAGATTTTTTACTTCTGCAGCAAATTTGCAGGGATGTTGTTCAGGATCAAAGAGAGTAATATCTGAAACCCCATTAGTACCTGTTTGAAGACCTACTAAATATTCATCAATGTTATTGCCAATTGGAGTTACTGCTCCGATACCAGTAATAACTACTCGATGGAAATTTGGCATCCTATTACTAACCTTTTTTTTCTTCGATGAATTTTACTGCATCGCCAACAGTTGCTATTCCTTCAGCTGCTTCATCAGGAATTTCGATATCAAATGCTTCTTCAAGAGCCATTACTAACTCAACAGTATCTAAAGAATCTGCACCTAAATCATTTTGGAAATTTGAATCTGATTTGACTTCTCCTGCTTCAACGCTTAATTGTTCTGAAACAATAGAACAGACTTTTTCAAGGATTTCTTGTGACATAGTTTATGAAAATTACTAATTATCTATATGATTTTATGCCCTAGAGTTAACAAGAGTGAAGCATATCTTAATTTTTTTAATTTCTTTGTAAGACAATAGTATTATAAAACGAGGTTCAAAAGACAATTTTTACATGTCACACGCAGTTAAAATTTATGACACTTGCATTGGTTGCACCCAATGTGTAAGGGCTTGCCCACTTGATGTTTTAGAGATGGTACCTTGGGACGGCTGTAAAGCTGGCCAAATAGCTTCATCACCAAGAACAGAAGATTGTGTAGGTTGTAAAAGATGTGAAACAGCATGTCCCACAGATTTCTTAAGTATTCGTGTTTATTTAGGAGATGAGACTTCTAGGAGTATGGGTTTAGCATATTAATTTTTATAGTGCAGTTTTAAGAGAGTCCATGTTTTGTTAAATACGCATTTTATTTCAATATAATTGAAAAAAAAATTCGTATGTGTGGAATAGTTGCTGTAACTGGATATAAAAAAGCTTTGCCATTATTAATAAATGGTTTAGAAAAACTTGAATACAGAGGTTACGATTCTGCTGGTATTGCAATAATTAATTCCGAAACAAATTGTATTTCTTGTAATAAAGCAGAAGGAAAACTCAAGAATTTAATAGGTAATCTTAACGATCATAATATTCCTGGAACTGTGGGTATAGGACATACCAGATGGGCAACTCATGGAAAGCCTGAGGTTAAAAATGCACATCCTCATACCGATAGTTCAGGAAATATAGCAGTTGTCCAAAATGGCATTATTGAAAATTTCCAAGATTTAAAAAATAAATTAGAGAAAGAGGGTATTAATTTTAATTCTGATACAGATACCGAGGTAATTCCCCATCTAATTCAAAGAGAGTTAAATACATTAAGTAAACTTAACCTTGAGAATAATGGGTCAACATTATTGGTAGCTGTAAGGAATGTATTATCGGATTTAGAAGGATCTTATGCTTTAGCAGTTTTATGGTCAGGTGCTCCAACCTCTTTGGTAGTTGCAAGAAGACAAGCACCCTTGATTATCGGTTTGGGTGAAGGAGAATTTATTTGTGCTAGTGATACTCCAGCCATTGCAAATTTTACAAATATTATTTTGCCTATGGAGGATGAAGAAATAGCTTTGTTGACTCCTCTTGGAATTGAAATATATGACTCAAGCAATGAGAGGCAATATAGAAATCCAGTTTCTTTAAAAGTCTCAGAGCAAACAATGGATAAGATGAATTTCAAACACTACATGTTGAAAGAGATATATGATCAACCACAGACTGCAAAAAACTGGTTGGAAAATTATTTAATTAAGAACTCAGATAATGGTCAATATCAAATCAACTATCCATTTGATACGGAGTATTTTGAATCAATAGAAAGAATTGAAATAATTGCTTGTGGTACAAGTAAACATGCTGCAATGGTGGGCAGCTTTTTATTAGAACAATTTTCAGGTATCCCAACAAATGTCTTTTATGCAAGTGAATTTCGATATTCACCACCTCCACTATTGCCTAATACATTAACTATTGGAGTCACTCAATCCGGAGAAACTGCTGATACAATTGCAGCTATCGATATGGAAATTAAAAGACGTTCTTCAATTGAAAATAAAAAATTTAAACCTAATCTCATTGCAATAACAAATAGAAAAGAGAGTTCTATAGGAAGGCAGGTCTCAAATATAATTGATATCTGTGCAGGAATAGAAGTTGGAGTTGCAGCAACAAAAACTTTTTTTGCTCAATTACTTTCTTTTTATGGATTAGCCATAAAATTTGCTCAAATTAAAGGCAATCAAAGTCCTGATGAAATAGGTAAATTAATAAACGAACTTAAAAAACTGCCGCCATTACTGGAAGATATCTTAGAGAAACATAATAAATCTTCAGAAAAGCTCGCACATGACTTTTTTAATATTAAAGATGTTATTTTTTTAGGAAGAGGGATAAATTACCCCATTGCCCTTGAAGGCGCTTTAAAACTTAAAGAAATTAGTTACATACATGCAGCTGGATATCCTGCTGGTGAAATGAAGCATGGTCCAATAGCTTTATTAGATAAAAAAGTACCTGTAATTTCTATTGCATCACCTGGTGAGGTTTTTGATAAAGTTATCAGTAATGCTCAAGAAGCAAAAGCTAGAGATGCATATTTGATTGGTATTGCTCCTGAATGTAATGGAACTGAAATCTTTGATTATTTGATGAAAGTTCCTTCCTCTAATGAATGGATTTCACCTCTACTTAATATACTGCCTTTACAATTATTGAGTTATCATATTGCAGCTCATAGGGGACTTGACGTGGATCAACCAAGAAATTTAGCTAAAAGTGTAACTGTTGAATAATGAGTTTCTTATAAATTTAATTTAAAATTTATAGCTCTAAAAGTCCATTTGGAGGATTGATGATTAGAAAATTATTTTTTATATCTACTAATGGGACTATTTCTTTAACAAATGGTATGAGAACTTTTTTTTGATTTTTGAATAGCTCAATAACAAGTAGATTATTTTTCTCATTTTCTAAATTGATAACTTTCCCAATTTTTTTTAATTCATCATTTTCTACAGTCTTGACCTCTAGATTTACAAGTTCTAAGAGGTGGAATTCTTCCTTTTTTAATTTGGGTAGTGCTTCAGCTTTAACAAGAATTTTAAATTTTTTCAGTTGTTCTGCGTGATTTCTTGTATTTATTCCTTGGAACTTAACAATGAAGGTCTCCTTACCAGGTTGTTTGAAACCAGATATAAGTTCTATTTTTGAAGGAGGTTCATTGTCTTTTTGCAACCATCTAGTTCCTGGATTTAAAAATCTTTCTTCAAAGTCACTTAGAGATTTAACCTTTACTTGTCCATTAATTCCATGACATGATGTTATCAAGCCAACAGTCAACCATTCATTTTTATTTATCATATATTGTATTAGAAAGAGTGTTTTATGGAATTATCTACTAAGCCTATACTCCCTGGATCTTTTGTTGTTGTAAAAGACACCAATTCTATTTATAGAGGATATAAAGGATTTGTACAAAGAGTTACAAAAAAAAGAGCAGCGGTTCTGTTTGAAGGAGGTAATTGGGATAAACTCATAACTTTTCAGCTAACAAATTTAGAAATAGTATAAAAATTACATTTTACCTATAGTAATAAATTTTTCTATCAAAACTCTAGCTGCATTTGTTTCTGCTTGTTTATGGGACTTGCCGAATGCAGATGATTCTTTTAATCCTTCGACAAATATATCGCAAGAAAATCTTTGAGGGTCCCCATTTTTCTTTGAGACTTCAATTATTTTATAGACTGGCAAATTAAAACCTTTACTTTGACACCACTCTTGCAATACTGTTTTAGATTTGAATTTATATGGAGCTCTTAAAAATATTTCTGAATCTTTCTCCCAAATTTCATCTAACCAAATATTTACTTCCTGAATGGAATTAAAGCATTTGTAAACAGCACCGATTAAAGCTTCTGTAGCTTCACCAATAATAGTATTTTTTGAATTTTCATCACCAAGAGCTTTAGGTCCTTTAATTATTAATTTTTCTATATCAATTTTTTCCCCTAATTTAGTTAACCATTCATCACTTACAATTTGTGCTCTTAGCTCTGATCTTTGGCCTACACTCATTTGAGGATATTTTTTTTCAATAAAATTAGAAGCCGCTAATCTGAGAACTGCATCTCCAAAAAATTCTAGTTTTTCATAATTTAAAGTTTTGTCTTCCGATGAGTGGATAAATGCTTGATTAAAATCTTGAATAGTTGAAATATTTTGAGTTCTAATTATTTCAGAAAATCTTTCTGATTTAATATTTAAAGACTTTAAAAAAGTGGTTATTTGAGTAATTCGCTTTGCGTTAAGTATATTTGTCATCTAATTTGGAAAATTATAATAATTGGAAAGCAGGTCATAAGCCGGGTTCTGTTCATCTTAATTAATAAGATGGGCAATCATCTATCTAGGACTAGAATTACTTCATAGTCTCAAGCGGCGCTTAAAAGTAGATTGTTTAATGGTCATAAATCTACTAAGCCTTGCTCCCAGCCGGGGTTTACCTAGCCAACACTTCTCAATGTTGCTGGTGCGCTCTTACCGCACCCTTGCACCCTTGCCATACAAATTGTATTAGGCGGTATGTTTCTGTGGCACTATCCTCACGGTTACCCGCACTGGGAATTACCCAGCAAGCCTGACCATGTGGGAGCCCGGACTTTCCTCAAGAAAGTTTTATTTTGTTTCCAAAATAAAACTTTCTTGCGATTGCCTCTCCTGCTTTCATTTAGCATAATGCTTAATACTCCAAAAATCATCTATTGGGGCTGTAGCTCAGCAGGATAGAGCGACGGTTTCCTAAACCGTAGGCCGTGGGTTCGACTCCCGCCAGTCCCGTAAAAATAAAAAACTATATGTAGTATGTGTGCAAACTTGCTACTCTCTAGCTAGCGTATAGTTAGTAGAAAATCTTTTATGGCTAAGTTGCATGATATGCGTTTAAAACTCTTAATTCAACAAGAGCATGAACGTATTTCTAAATCCCAACCTAATGATTTAGATCTTTCAATAGTTCAGGCAAGATGTCTTTGCTGGCTTGCTCTTTTGGCTGAAGCTCACGAAGATCAAGCGAATGATGCTGAAAAAAGAGGTGACGCAGAGCAAGCAATGGGATGGTTTGCTGATTCTATGAGACTAAGAGATGTTATTAATTTGGTTACGAGTATAGAGATTCCTTTGCCAGATAGTCCAGATTCACTCGATGAAAATGACGAATTATTGGATGGGCCTACAATTTTACCCAAATAGTGAGATGATATAAAAAGAATTATATTTTCTTTTGGCTGAAGAACCATGTCAATGCTCTGATTGTCAGAGATTTTACAAAGAACATGATCGTCTGATTAGAGAATTTCCTACTTTTAAGCAGCAACAAGAATTGAATTGGGCCTCTATTCAATCTTTCAGAACTCTTTGTACAAAAATTACTGATGAGTTACAGAGAGAATTATCTGAAAGAGAATCAAATGAAGATAACAGTTTGGAAGAAAAACATATTTCTGACACAGAAATTACTGAAGCTTTAGATGAACTTGAAAGTGTTAATGCTTATTTATATTCAATTGAAGCATTAATGGAAAGAATATTTGATACAAAAATTTCCAACAATATTGAATCTAAATTTAAAGCAATTGCAAATGAATTAGCCCCAGACCCATTAAATATGGATCGATTAATTTTGAACAGATTATTTCATCAAACTCCAGATTCACCAGATAAGAAAAATATTAATTAGTTAACTCTTCGACATCGCAAGTAATTTCAACTGGCATTGGAGATACTTTCCAAATAGATTTGCAGTACTCTCTAATAGATCGATCAGA
Organism: uncultured Prochlorococcus sp.; assembly: GCA_902544495.1. Classification (GTDB taxonomy): domain Bacteria; phylum Cyanobacteriota; class Cyanobacteriia; order PCC-6307; family Cyanobiaceae; genus Prochlorococcus_A. The sequence continues at coordinate 1,687 of CACCCI010000003.1, read as the reverse complement.
AGAAAAATATCCTGATCTAGCAGTATTTAATAATGCCATTTTATTCCAAGCTTTTTTATTATTCCAGCATTCACTGACTTCATCCTGTTTGTTTAGGTAGTCTTCAAAGTCAGCCATAACAAAGAATGGATCATTTCCAGTCAAGCTATTTAATAAAGGTTTAAATAATTCTTTATCCCCGTTGCTAAAGTGCCCTATCTCAATTAGGTGTATAACCTCTTTAAGTTCTGAACATTGCTCAATAAAAGTTTTGGGGGAATAATTATTATTTTTTAAATCCATAATTTCGCGTTCAGTTTTACCAAAAAGGAAGAAATTCTCTTTTTTCACAAGATCTCTTAGTTCAACATTAGCTCCATCTAAGGTTCCAATAGTTAAAGCTCCATTCATTGCAAATTTCATATTTCCAGTTCCAGATGCTTCTTTTCCTGCAGTTGAAATTTGTTCTGAAAGATCCGTTGCAGGATAAACTATTTCACCAAGTTTAACGTTGTAGTCTGGTAGAAAAACAACTCTTAATAGACCATCCATATCTGGATCAGAATTGACTACTTCAGCAATACCATTTATAAATCGAATCATCAGCTTTGCCATAAAGTAACCTGGTGCAGCTTTACCGCCAAATATTATTGTTCTTGGTACTTCATATTTGTTTGTACCATTTTTGATTCTTAGATATTGAGCAATAATTTGAAGAGCATTTAAATGTTGCCTTTTATATTGATGTATTCTTTTTACTTGAACATCAAATAAACTTGATGGGTCTACAAGTATTCCAGTTTTGGAATGGATAAAACTAGCTAATTTTCTTTTGCCATTAAGCTTAGTTTCTTCAAATTTTTGTAAAAAATTGTTGTCATCTTTTTTTTCTTCTAACTTCTTTAGAAGTTCCATATTTGTTATCCAATTTGGACCAACTTCTTCTTCTAGAAGGTTAGATAATGATGGATTAGATAAAGCAACCCATCTTCTTGGAGTAACCCCATTAGTTACATTTGTGAATTTTTCAGGCCATAATGCTGCGAATTCAGGCAAAAGTTGTCTTTTTATAAGATCTGAGTGAAGAGCTGCAACACCATTTATATGATGGGCTCCAATTGTAGCTAAGTGGGCCATTCGAACTGATTTGGAACCTTCTTCATCAATTATTGAAAGTTTTTGAAGGATCTTGTCATCTCCAGGATAACGAAGTCTTAGTTGCTGTAGAAATCTCCAATTTATTTCGTAAATAATTTCTAGATGACGAGGAAGAAGATCGTTAAATAAACCTAAATCCCACTTCTCTAAAGCTTCTGGTAGTAATGTATGGTTGGTATAGGCAACTGAGGAGGTTGTTATATTCCACGCTTTATCCCAACCGATTTGATATTGGTCAATAAGAAGTCGCATTAATTCTGCAACCGCAATGGCAGGGTGGGTATCATTTAATTGGACTGTCCAATGCTTAGGGAAATCTGTTATTGGTATTGATCTTTTTTCAAGGCTTCTCAACATATCTTGAAGAGAACAACTTACAAAAAAGTGTTGTTGTTTGAGTCTTAATCTTCTACCTTCGTCAGTTCCATCATTTGGATATAGAACTTTTGAAAGTGTTTCAGATGCAACTTTTTCTTCTACTGCACCATAATAATCACCAATATTGAATGCATAAAAGTCAAAACTTTCTGTTGCATCAGCTCTCCATAAT
>CACCCI010000002.1:0-75782 GCA_902544495.1 uncultured Prochlorococcus sp. | reverse complement strand
GTTTGATAGTCGCTTACTGTGCTCTGGAAAGGCATAATTAATCAAAATGTGAATGAAAGTACTCGTAAAAACGAGATTTTAATAAGTCTGAGGAGAATAAATCTCCTCGATTTCGAAACTTGAGTTAACCCTGAACATCAAGTTTGTCGACAGTGTCAAACTCAAACTTAATTTCCTTCCAAGTTTCTAGAGCAATAGCTAATTCAGGACTATGCTTAGCAGCTTCCATGAGAATGTCTCTACTCTCTTTTTCGATTTCGCGACCAGCATTACGAGCTTTTACACAAGCTTCTAATGCAACTCTGTTAGCTGCAGCTCCAGCAGCTGAACCCCATGGGTGACCATGTGTTCCTCCACCGAACTGAAGGCAGGAATCATCCCCAAAGATCGCTAGAAGTGCAGGCATATGCCAAACGTGGATACCACCTGATGCAACTGCAAATACTCCAGGCATTGATCCCCAATCTTGATCAAAGAAGTTACCTCTTGATCTATCTTCAGGAACAAATGACTCTCTTAGGTTGTCAATATAACCAAGAGTTGTTTGACGATCACCTTCTAATTTTCCAACAACGGTTCCAGTATGTAATTGGTCTCCTCCAGAAAGTCTCAAACATTTTGCAAGAACTCTGAAGTGAATACCATGCTTTGGATGTCTATCAATAACAGCATGCATAGCTCTGTGAATATGCAGAAGCATGCCATTTTTACGACACCAATTAGCTAATCCAGTATTTGCAGTAAAACCACCAGTTATATAATCATGCATGATGATTGGCATATCTAGCTCTTTTGCAAATTCAGCTCTTTCATAGAGTTCTTCAGGCGTGTTAGCGGTACAATTTAGATAATGACCTTTAACTTCTCCAGTTTCCCGCTGAGCAAGCTTAACTGCTTCTGCCACAAACTCAAATCTTTCTCTCCAACGTTGGAATGGTTGAGAATTAATATTCTCATCATCCTTTGTTAAATCAAGACCGCCTCTAAGACATTCATATACAACTCGACCATAGTTTTTACCAGACAATCCTAATTTAGGTTTGATGGTACAACCAAGTAGAGGTCTTCCGTATTTGTTAAGTCGATCTCTTTCAACTACGATTCCGTTTGGTGGACCACCGCAAGTTTTAATGAAAGCAATTGGGAATCTAATATCTTCTAGACGTAGATGTCTTAGAGCTTTAAATCCAAAAACGTTTCCTACAAGAGATGTTAATACGTTTGTAATTGAGCCTTCTTCAAAAAGATCTAAAGGATATGCAATAAAAGCATAGAAAGCTTCAGGATCTCCAGGAACGTCTTCGATTCGATAACAACGTCCTTTATAAAATTCTAAGTCTGTAAGTAACTCGGACCAAACTGTTGACCAAGTACCTGTTGAAGATTCAGCGGCAACTGCTGCTGCAACTTCTTCTCTTGGAACACCTTCCTGACCTGTACATTTGAAACAGGCTAGTAAATCGGTGTCTAGGGGTACATATTCTGGAGTCCAGTAGGTATCTCTGTACTCCTTTACCCCTGCGTCATACTTCTTACTCATAAGGATAAATTTAGGTCTGTGTAGGGAAAATAATTATTGTGCAAAATTTATAAATCTTGCTTTACTTAATTAGTCCTTTTGACCAAGAAATTCACCGTTACCTAGAGCAGGTTCAACTTCTCTATGAGGACGAGCAATAATGTGAGCTGCAACTAAACCGTCACCAACTCTTTCACAAGCGTCAGCACCAGCTCTTACAGCTGCGTTAACTGCTCCTGTTTCGCCTCTAACTAATACTGTGACATAACCGCCACCAACGAATTCACGACCAATAAGGCGAACTTCTGCTGCCTTTGTCATTGCGTCTGCTGCTTCGATTGCAGGTACAAGTCCGCGTGTCTCGATCATGCCGAGAGCGATACCCATTGTTTCTGTAGCCATTGTCTACTAAATACTAAATGTGGAATGTTCAATTCGAAGAATGCTTCATTAAGTACTTATAAGTCAAGCGTTTTCTACAAAATCTCCATTAATGTTTTTTCTATCATTCATAAGTTAAACTTATCACCCTTGGTACTATTGATATGTCAATACTTATGCAAATTAGTTAGTGCATCAAAACATACTGTTGTGTTAAGAAAAAATTTACATTATGTTATTTCCGTACGAGGCAGGCCCTGTCTACACAGGTGTGGAATGTTCAACCTTTCCTGTCTCCGTATCAAGCTTTGAAGTAAGATAATATTCACAATAAATTTATTAGTTATTTTGAACCTTCCAGTTCTAACTATTGCGAGTGGCAATCAAAGGAAAGTATCTGAGATTTCAGAGATGCTGGATGTTTTATCTTTAAAGGTTGAGAAGCAACCAGAATATTTAAATGTTGAAGAGACTGGAAACACATATTTTGAGAATGCACTTCTAAAAGCAAAAGCAGCTGCTTTAGAGACTAAAACTTGGGCATTAGCTGATGACTCGGGTCTTGAAGTAGATGTTTTAGATGGTCGACCAGGAATTTATTCTGCTAGATATGCCAAAAATAATGATGAGAAAATTAAAAAATTAATTAATGAACTTTCTGATAGCCCTTATAGGAGTGCAAGATTTATAAGTTGTATGGTTTTGTGCGATCCCTTAGGAAACTTAGTTAAAGATACAACAGGAATATGCTGGGGAGAAATTCTTAAGAACCCCAAATATCCAAATGGGGAATTCGAATCTATTTTTTGGGTAAAAGAGGCTAATTGTGTTTACGGTGAGCTCTCACAATCACAACTAAATAAATTAGGTAGTAGAGGTAAAGCTGCAAAAATTATGTCACCTTTTTTAAAAAAAGAGATAGGTTTGAGTTAAAAAATTCTCAATAATTCGAAATTTCTTCAATTGCTCTTATAGCAGCAGCTGCAGCCTCTTCTACATCCCCTTCTTTCCCGGCGAGAGTTAATCTACCAAAAGCTCCAACTGCCTTAACATCAACAACAGTTATATTAGATGCCTTTTCAGCTTCATTAGCTGCTTTTAAAACATAACCAGCTGGTTCAGTTTCTAATATAAACATGCTCATTCCAGATTGAATCATTGATCCACTTCTGTTTTGTCTATTTATTAAAACAGCATGATCTGGAGTAATTGCTCGAATAACTTCAGTCCAACTCGTAGCAGGTTTTGTTCTTTTTCTAACTTCGCTCCCAATAGCATCTAGAACAACATCTCCAGAATGTAAAACCGTGCTTTGATCTTTATGGTAAAGAGCAAGAGATCCAAATGCTCTTTCAACAATCATCTGACCAAGTCTTACATTACTTGCTTTTAGGGCAATATCTGTGACTCTATGAACAGCCATGCCGGGTGAAACTTCCATCCAAAGACATGAATCACCAGGGATAGGTAAAAAACCTCTACTAACAGTTCCCATATATGCGGCTAATTGAGGTTGCAGAGAATCTAAAAAAACATATGTTCTTAACTCAATTTGTTCAACTTGACTTGCTTGTCTGGATACCAAAGACTTTTCTGAATCGGTAGTAATAAAACAGCTAGCACCACTGGCCTGAGATTGCACCTCAGATCCTGTGACTAGAGAACTCCCTTTTTTTCGTTCCCCTCTGTTTAAGCTAGAAGTTGGTTCCATTGAGGCGACTATAACGGATAATGGTTCATTTTTTCTATTAAATTTACTTGCATGCTTACCACAAAACGATAACTTCAAGTAAAAGATATGCATTTTTATGGGAACTTCTCAAAAAAAAGAACCAAATGTTTCTGGTACTGAAAAAGAATTAACTCCTGATCAAACTCTTGGATTAGTTAGCCTAAGCTTGATGCAAAAACTATCTCAGAAAGACCCATCTTTTAGCTGGTTAGAAGAAGATAAAATTGAGAAAGTTAATCTTAAAAACCTTAGAAATAGATTGGAGTTAACCCAATTAGCTATAAATACTGGAGCCCCTTTGACCACTTCAGAAGTGACAGCCCTAATTGGAGCTAAGCCAGGAAAATCTAAGTTAGAAAGAGCAGGATTATTGGCTACGAAAATAGCTAGAAATGTATGGAAGCTTTCAAAAACAAGTCAAGGAAATTCCTTCTATAGAAATTAGAATTTACACTAAAAATAATTTTGATAATTCTCATTTAAGTATTTAAACATTCATATAAGTTTTTTAAATGTGTTCATTTTGTAAGAGAACTTATTAATTACTTTCTTAAATTAAAAAGTTTATGCAAGCTTGAAATATAAGCTCTTGAAAATTTTTAATGAGTAAAGTTGAATTTAATAAGGAAACTGGACCAAGGGAAGTTTTTTGTGGTTTAACTTCAATAGTTTGGCTCCACAGAAGAATGCCTGATGCGTTTTTTCTGGTAGTAGGCTCAAGGACATGTGCTCATTTAATTCAAAGCGCTGCTGGAGTTATGATTTTTGCTGAGCCAAGATTTGGGACGGCTATTCTTGAAGAGAAAGATCTTGCTGGTCTTGCTGACGCTCATGAAGAATTAGATCGAGTGGTTAATGATCTTATTGCAAGAAGACCAGAAATAAAAACTCTTTTTCTAGTTGGATCTTGTCCAAGTGAAGTGATCAAACTGGATCTTGCAACTGTCGCAGAAAAATTAAATAAAAGATTTTTTGGTCAAGTAAGATTCGTTAATTACTCTGGCAGTGGGATAGAAACAACTTTTACCCAAGGAGAAGATGGCGCATTAAAAGCTTTAATTCCATTAATGGAGTCATCAAATGAGGAGAAATTATTATTAGTTGGGACTCTTGCAAATAATGTAGAGGATAGGTTTAAAAAGATTTTTACAAATTTAGGAATTTCAAATATTGAGAGCTTTCCACCACGGCAATCAACAGAATTACCAAAGATTGGCAAAAATACAAAAGTATTATTAACTCAGCCTTATCTAAGTGATACGGTTCGAGACCTTAAACATCGGGGTTGTGAAATAATTTCAGCTCCATTTCCTTTAGGTATTGAAGGAAGTACAAAATGGTTTTTAGCTGCTGCAAAAGCTTTCAAAATTAGTGAACTTAAAGTTCATGAAATTATTTCCCCTTTAATAAATAGAGCAAAACTTGCCCTTGATTCACACAAAGAAATACTGAAGGGGAAAAGATTATTTCTTCTTCCTGAATCGCAACTAGAGATATCTTTGGCAAGATTCTTGCATAATGAATGCGAAATGGATCTTATAGAGGTAGGCACTCCTTACCTAAATAAGGATTTAATGAAAGAAGAGATTAATTTATTACCTGAAAATACAAAAATTGTTGAAGGGCAACATGTAGAAAAACAATTAGATCGAGTTAGAGAAACCAACCCAGACTTAGTAGTTTGTGGAATGGGTTTAGCCAACCCTCTTGAGGCGGAGGGGATTAGTACTAAGTGGTCAATAGAAATGGTATTCAGTCCAATTCATGGAATTGATCAAGCCGCAGATTTGGCTGGTCTCTTCTCCAAACCTTTAAAAAGGAATCAAATACTAACTTCAAAATCTTTAGTAACGCATTAAAAAATATGGAATTAACTCTATGGACATATGAAGGACCGCCACATGTTGGTGCGATGAGAATTGCCTCTTCAATGAAAGATATACATTATGTGCTTCATGCCCCTCAAGGAGATACATATGCAGATCTTCTTTTTACAATGATTGAAAGGAGAGGGCAAAGGCCGCCAGTTACATATACAACTTTTCAGGCTAGAGATCTAGGAGGAGATACAGCAGAATTAGTGAAGAAAAATATTAAGGAAGCCGTAGAACGATTTAAACCAAAAACTCTTTTAGTTGGAGAAAGTTGTACAGCCGAACTAATCCAAGACCAACCTGGAGCCCTCGCAAAAGGGATGGGATTTGATATGCCAATTGTTAATCTTGAATTACCTGCTTATAGCAAGAAAGAAAATTGGGGAGCTTCAGAAACCTTTTATCAATTAACAAGAACTCTTTTGAAAGAGAAAGTAAGTTCTTCAGAAAAAATAAGTCCTCTAAGGTGGAAGGAGTTAGGTCGCAGACCAAAAGTCAATATACTGGGTCCTTCATTGCTGGGATTTAGATGCAGAGATGATGTTATTGAAATCCAGCGTATACTCTCAGAACAAGGTATAGATACAAACGTTGTTGCTCCATTAGGCGCTAGTCCTGATGATATTGAAAGGCTAATTGATGCTGAAGTAAATATTTGTCTTTATCAAGAAATTGCTGAAGCATCATGTGAATGGCTTAGACGGAACTTTGGAATGGAATATACAAATACTATTCCAATTGGAATAAAAAATACAATTGAATTTATCAATGAAGTTCATAACAAGTTGGATCTCCCTTTGACTAATAAAGAAGAATTAGAAAACAAGTCAAAACTTCCTTGGTACTCAAAATCAGTTGACTCTAATTACTTAACTGGCAAAAGGGTTTTTATTTTTGGTGATGGAACACATGCAATCGCGGCTGCAAAAATTGCCAAAGAGGAATTGGGTTTTGAAGTAGTTGGTCTTGGTACATACAGTAGGGAAATGGCAAGACAGGTAAGAGCAACTGCAAAAGATCTAAATGTAGAAGCTCTGATAACCAACAATTATCTAGAAGTTGAGGATGCTATGAAGAAAGCCGCCCCTGAACTAGTTTTAGGGACTCAAATGGAAAGGCATAGTGCAAAAAGGCTCGGTATTCCATGTTCAGTAATAAGTACACCAATGCATGTTCAAGATGTTCCTGCAAGATATAGCCCTCAAATGGGCTGGGAGGGAGCAAATGTGATTTTTGATGACTGGGTGCATCCCCTAATGATGGGTTTAGAAGAGCATCTTATTGATATGTTCAAACATGACTTTGAGTTTGTTGATGGTCATCAAAGCCATTTAGGACATACAGCGACAAACAAGAATAACATTTTAAATTCTGACGAAAAAAAAGAAAAAAATAGTAAAGAAGGAATTATCTGGACTGAATCTGGTAGAGCTGAATTAACAAAAGTTCCGTTTTTTGTAAGAGGTAAAGTTAAAACAAATACTGAAAAATATGCAATCTTGAGAGGAATTCCAGAGATAAGCGATGAAACTCTTTACGATGCTAAAGCATATTTCAGTTAATTTTTACTAATTAAATAAAATTAAGTCATGAGTATTTTCACTCATAATCTAATAGATTTAATCCTAAAAATTCAGTTATAAGAACATATTTCACACTTTTAATACAATTAAATACATATTTGTTTAGAAACATATTTCATGTGTATTTGCGCTGCAAGAATATAAATAATAATGTGTTTTAAGCTTTAAATGACAAGTACTATAAATAGACCTCTTGATGGAGAAGGAAGTGTTCAAGTAAAGCAAGATCCAAAAATAAATATTGAGGAAGGGGCTTTAGTTATTGCCGTCTATGGGAAAGGTGGCATCGGAAAATCAACTACATCATCAAACCTTTCTGCAGCATTCTCAAAATTAGGTAAAAAGGTTCTACAAATTGGATGTGATCCGAAACACGATAGCACTTTCACCTTGACACACAAAATGGTTCCTACAGTTATTGATATTCTCGAAGAGGTGGATTTTCATAGCGAAGAATTAAGGCCAACCGATTTCATGTTTGAGGGTTTTAACGGCGTAATGTGTGTTGAGAGTGGAGGTCCTCCTGCTGGTACAGGGTGCGGGGGTTATGTAACCGGTCAAACAGTTAAACTATTAAAAGAACATCATTTATTAGAAGATACTGACGTTGTTATTTTTGATGTACTAGGAGACGTCGTTTGCGGAGGATTTGCAGCTCCATTGCAACATGCAAATTATTGTCTAATTGTTACTGCTAATGACTTCGATTCAATATTCGCTATGAATAGAATTGTTTCTGCAATTAAAGCAAAAGCAAAAAATTATAAAGTCAGATTAGGTGGGGTAGTTGCAAATAGATCAAAAGACACCGATCAAATTGATAAATTCAATGAAAGAACAGGTTTAAAAACTATGGCCCACTTTAAAGATGTCGACGCCATAAGAAGATCAAGACTAAAAAAATGCACAATTTTTGAAATGGAACCAACTGAAGATGTTATTGAAGTTCAAAATGAATATTTATCTCTTGCCAAAAATATGCTTGAAAACGTGGAACCTCTAGAAGGTAATCCACTTAAAGATAGAGAAATTTTTGATTTATTAGGATTTGATTAGTCTGAATTAATCTAATCCAACCAATTGGCTTGTTAAATCATAAGTTTGTTGAGAGGTCTTCGTATCAATTATTCTTTTTGACAACTTTTGAGAAAAAGCTTTTCTGCCAGTTTTCTGACGATTTCCCCAGCTCCAATGGACTGATGGTTTAGCAAATTCTTTATAAGTTGCCACTTGAGCAACCCTCTCTCCTGCCAGTCTTTGGGAAACATATCCTTTTGTTATAAATTTTTGAAATATCGGGAAAAGGAATCTAAATAACCAAGGTGTATCTCTAAAAAGTTTTGTATCAGCAACACATCCAGGATATAGAGAATTTACAATAATATTCTCAGCAGGATATCTTTTTGATAATTCCTGAACGGTCACCATATTACAAAGTTTACTATCCTTATAAGCCTTACCAGGTTTAAATTTCTTTCCATTCGCCATACTTATGGGAGATAAAAAACCATTTTTGAATCCTGCTAAATCTCCCAAATCAGCTGGGGCAGGGATGGGGATCCTTCCTCCAAGTTCTGAATAATTAGCCGTAACAGTTCCTAATACTGTAATTCTTGGCTTGAATACAGTTGTTTTGCCATTTAAAACAATTTCTCTTTCAGAAGATAAAATATTTTCCATAAGTAGGTTTATCATAAGAAAATGCCCAAAATGATTTACTGCCATAGAGTTTTCAAACCCCTGAGAAGACCTTTCAGGCCTTTTTAGTCGCGGTTTGTAAACTGCTGCATTACAAATAAGTGAATTTATTGGCTTATTAAATCTTTCTAATATTTCATCGCAACCTTTTCTCACATCATCCAAGTTAGAAAGATCTATTTCTATAAATTGGACATTTTTAACTTCCTCTTTTGTCAAGAATTCCTCAGCTATTTTTATAGCTCTTTTATTTGATCGATTAACTGCTATAACCTCCCATCCAAATCTTAATAGAGGTTTTAGAGTATTTAATCCAACTCCCGAAGTTGTTCCTGTTATTAGGACTAAACCCTTAATGTTCTTACTCACTAGCAAAAAAGTTAATTGAAAAATAAAAAACAGAATGATTCAAGATCATCCTTATCAACGCCATATTACTCTGATAATGTCCCTAGAAATTATTTGATCCTGATCCTTCATAAATCTTTGCTCACCTTCGGAAGAAAATAAATCATCAAACTTATTTGTTAAAACATTAAATCGATATTTTTCGTATGAGAATGAGTCTTGAATTTCCCTTAATCTGGTCAATCTTACTTTAGAGCTATAACCAAGTTTAATTAGGCTTATCATTGCTAAAAGGGTAAAGCAAATTTTTATAATTAACAAAATTAAAAATACAAAATTGTCTTGTTGCCGTTGTTTTTTTATAAAAACAGGCCCAAGATATTTTTTGTACGAAATACTATTTTTATAAAAAGATTTTGTCAAATTTAAAACTTGATATTTTGCTGAATAAACTAATTCAGTCTTCTTATATTATTACCTTATAAATTAAATTTTTCTAATAGATCTTAATTCCTACCTAAACTAATTCCTAGTCTTAGTGCTAACACTCCAGCATGCATAACGACTATGAGGCTTAATGCAATTAGATTTATTGTTTGAGTAGGCTCCATGGTTAAAAAAATATTTCTTATATTCTCCACCGAAAAGAGGAGATTTGAAACACTATTACAAAATGATGTTACGTAATTAACAAATTGAAAGAAAAAATTTATTGAAAATTATCATAAATAAATCTACAAGATTAATTTTGGGAATAGAAAAAAAGGGTTTAATTTTTGCGACAAATAATTTACCTGGATTTGATCAAATGGCTTTAGATTTAAATTCTTTAGATCAGACTATTTCGAATCCTGAAATAATTCTCACATTAAGATTCTACTATTGGACTGGGGATTGGCTTTCAATTGGCTATCACCAAAAGGAACTTCCTCTTCATTGGAAAAATTTATTATCTAATGGGGAAATTAATATTGTTAGACGTCCCTCTGGAGGGGGTGCTGTTTTGCATTCAGGAGGGATAACATATGCGTTAACATTTAAAAAAACTTACTATAAAGTCTTAAGTTATGAATTGGTTAATAATTGGTTAATCAAAAGTTTTGGAGAATTAGGTCTAAACTTACAATATGGTAATTTACGAAAATCAAGCATTAGAACAAATTGTTTTGGGACTTCATTAGTTTCTGATTTAGTTGATAAAGATGGTTTTAAGAGAATAGGTAGTGCCCAATTTCGTAAAAAAGGTGCATTCCTCCAACATGGAGAGATTCAAACGAACCCTTCAAGAGATTTATGGTTCAAATTATTCAAAGAAGAAGCCCCACCAAAAGTAAATTTAAAACTAACAAATGACGAAATAGTTCACCATTTGAGGAATTCATTCCAGAGAAATAAATCAAATATAAATTTCAAAAATATTGCCATAGATAAAAAATAGAAAATTTTTATGACATGAATTATTAAAGATCTCCTTTCTGCTTCATTGAATTAATTATTCTTGGCAATTCAATTCCTAAGGGATAATGATTTTTAAAATTTAATTTATTGACAATCTCTGAAGGTAAATTAAAACCTAATTTATTCAATACAAAGTTTCCAATTTTTGACCTATCAATTATCCCCAAAGGGATATCTGCAGCATTGAGAACCAACAAAAAACCTTCATTTGTTTCTTCAATTCTTTCTATAGTTCTCCATAATTTATCGTTATAAGATACACTTTCAAAACTATTGATTGGTTTCTTAAAATCTCCAACAAAGTTTCGCTCCCATTTTTTTAAGGAAACAGTTTTTAAAATATTTTCATCAACAAAACCGGTCCATCTACCATTATTCGTAACAAAAAAATATTTATCCGATGCATCCTTTTTATATTTTATTAATTTATTAAATTCTGAGAAATTCGAATCATATTCAATTTTCCTCAAAGGCTTTAATGTGATCTCGGAAACTTTACTAAATTTAAGTATGTTTTCAATTTTAAAAAATTGACTTTCAGATTTTGAAGAATTAACTCCAAACAAGCCCAAAAACGAAAGAATAAAGCCAAAGTAAAAGTTAAATTTAAATAAACAAACTATCCCAAAAAATAAAACACAAAAAGATAATAATAAATTTACTTTATTAAGGAAATTTCTTCCTTTATTTTTACTTCCTGAAAAATACCAAACAATGCTTTTTAGTAAATTTCCCCCATCTAAAGAGCCAATTGGAATCAAATTTAAGAAACCTAAGAATAAATTAAATATACCTACTCTTGAAATTATATTAAAGGCTATTTGTTCTTGAGATGGACTGATATTACTAATTAAAAGTAGGATAGATGCTGTAGCGAAACATAAAAGAGGTCTAACAATTGCAATTTTTATATTACCTAAAGCAGTTTGACAATACTTATCTATTTGTAAAATTGCTCCTAGAAAATAAAAAGTAATTTTTTTTATTTTTACACCCTGATTAAGCGAAACAAAAGTATGAAAAACCTCATGAAAAATAATTGAAGATAATAAGAAAAAAGAAGTTAAAAATCCTATAATCCAAGATTCTTTAATATTATAAATATCACTAGAAGTTAAATTAACCTGATTACTTATACTCCATGAGAATAAAAAAAGAACAGCAAACCAATAAGGATGGACTTTAAAGGGGATTCCCCATATTTTAAAAATTTGCCAACTTCTCAAAAATAATCTCCGCTATATTTATTAATAATATTAATCTTACATATCAGAATAATTATATGCCCAAGACTAATACCTTAATTAAAATTTGTGGCCTAACTTCAGAAGAACAAGCTCTTCAAGTCGCAAAATTAGGAGCAAATGCTATCGGCATTATTTCAGTGGAAAACTCACCAAGATACATATCAGCTGAAAATAAGAAAAAAATTTTTAAAACTCTAGAAAAGTTTCATCCAAAAATCGAGAGGGTATCAGTTGTACAAAATTGTCCAATAGAGTTAATTATTAAAAATTTCTTAGGAAGTCCGAGTGAAACTATCATTCAATTACATGGAGATGAAGATATTGATTACTGCAAAAAAATAAGGGAAAAAATTCCTAATATTGGTCTATGGAAGGCTTTCAGAATAAAAACGGGAAAGGATATAGATAAAATAAAGCCTTTTGAGGATTTTGTTGATGCTATCCTACTTGATTCTTGGAATAAAGAAACTTATGGAGGTTCAGGGAAAAAAATAAAATCTACCTATTTAAAGAATCTCCAATTTAGCAAACCTTGGTGGTTAGCAGGTGGAATATCAATTGAATGGATTGATGAAATCTTTAAAGATATCAAACCCGATGGACTAGATATTTCAAGTAGTATTGAAATTTCTCCCGGTTTAAAAGATATAAAAAAAACAGAAGATCTTTTTAATTTTTTAAAAAGAAATTAGTAATTATTAGTAGCAGACTGCTGTTTTACAAGCTCAAAGAATTCTTGTTTTAAACTTAAATCGTGTCTAAAATCGCCTCTGACCACAGAATTGATCATGCTAGTATTTGGTTCTTTGACTCCTCTCCACTTCATACAATAATGTTGGGCCTTAACAATAATGCCTAAACCTTTTGGTTCACACAATTTTTCTATTTCATCTGCAAGGATCATTACAGCTTCTTCTTGAATATGAGGTCTTGAAAAAACCCAATCAGCAACTCTAGCGAATTTTGAAAGTCCTATGACTTTATTTCCAGGTTTAATACCTATCCAACACTCTCCAAGAATTGGAACTAAGTGATGAGAACATGCAGATCTTACCGAGATTGGGCCGACTGTATAAATTTCATCGAGATTCTTGTCATTAGGGAAACTTGTAACTTTAGGTTGTTCATGATATCTGCCTTTAAAAACTTCATTGAGATACATTTTTGAAACTCTTTCAGCAGTTTCTTGAGTATTATGATCATTCTCAACATCAATTACGAGGGACTTTAGTAAGTCTTTAACTCTTGAGGCTATTTCTTTTTCTAAAATTTCTAATTCTCCAGGATTTATAAAATCAGAAATATTGTCGTTAGCACTAAATCTTTTACCAGAACTCTTAATTCTGTCTCTTATAATTTCAGAAATTAGTTTATTAGTAATCTGGTCGTCAAAGTTTCTAATATTATCGTTGGGTAATGTAGAGGTCATAAAATTCTTAACAGAAAATTGTAGGCAACTTAATTAACTGTATCTTCTAAAAGCTTAATTGCTTATATACTATATCACATTCTCTTGTTCAATCGGGTTCAAATAGCACTTAAAAAATCACTGTTTTAAGGTTTATCAGATTAACAGAATATTTAAAAGGCTCCCCCAGAAGGCATCAAAGTCAAGTCTTCGATCAATTGTGATTCAGGTTTTTGAGCCATGTAGAGAATAGTTTCTGATACCTCTTTTGAAGAGAGCATAGAAGTTCTATCAAAATCAGAATTGATTGATTCGGAGTCCCAAAGAGGAGTATTTACTGAACCAAGAGTTATTGTGCACGCTCTTATTGAATTAGATCTCTCCTCCTCCCTCAAGCATTTAGTAAACATAGCTAGTGCAGATTTTGAAACACAATAAGCTCCCCATTGGGGGAAAGCATTATTAGAGGCATGACTACTAACATTAATAACTAAACCACCATTTTTTCTCATTTGAGGAATTATTGAACTACAAATTTGAAAAACACTTGTGAGGTTTATTTGAATAGTTTGATCCCATTGACCTAATTCCATTTCAACTAAAGAGCCATTAAATGCGCAACCGGCATTATTTATCAATACTGAAGGGCACCCATACTTCTCAATTGCCTCTTTAACACAATGCTTTATTTCTAGAGGATTAGATAGGTCACATTTTACTAGGTTAATTATTGATTTAGTGGTCAACAGTTCACTCTTTAGTTTCTCCATTAAATCCATATTCCTGGAGAGTAAAATTAAATCCCAGCCAGCATTGGCAAAAGTAATTGCCGTAGATCTACCAATACCTTTCGTAGCACCCGTTATAAAAGCTAGTTTCAAGTTATTCAGTTTTTTGGGGGATTTCACTATAAATCTCCTCAATATTATTTGCTTCGATAAATTTACCTAATATCCTAAACTTTTTGTATCTTTCCTCAATTAATTCGTCTTCAGGCATTTGCAGTAAAGCATTAAGGTGTTTCTCAATAGCCTCTTTTAGTGTGTTACCAGCATCTAAAGGAGCCCAGTTATTCCCACCAGAAGGCTCTGGTAATACCTCATCTATTATACCTAATTTAAGTAAATCTTTACCTGTGATTTTAAGTGCTGATGCAGCTTCTGGTGCCTTCGCAGCATCTCTCCACAAAATTGATGCACATGCTTCCGGACTAGCAACTGTGTAAACGCTGTGTTCAAACATTAGTAACCTATCGGCGACACCTATTCCAAGTGCTCCTCCAGAACCTCCTTCTCCAATGACAGTAGCCACAATTGGAACTTTCAATCCAAACATTTCTCGAAGGTTTCTTGCAATTGCTTCACCTTGACCTTGTTCTTCAGCTTTTAAACCAGCATAAGCTCCAGGAGTATCAATAAATGTAAGAATTGGCAACGAAAATCTATTTGCATGTTGCATTAATCTAAGAGCTTTTCTGTAACCTCCTGGTTTTGCCATCCCAAAGTTTCTTACTACATTTTCTTTTGTGTCCCTTCCTTTCTGATGTCCTAACATCAAAACTGGTCTATTATTTATAGAACCTATCCCCCCAATTAGTGCCATATCATCGCCACCATTTCTGTCTCCATGTAATTCGATCCAGTCATCACAAAACATTTGAACAAAATCCAAAGTACTAGGTCTTTGAGGATGTCTAGCAACCTGAATCTTTTGAGCAGGGGTGAGAGATTTAAATATTTCTTCTCTTCTCCTAGCAGCCAAGGTTTCAAGCTGCAGAAGCTGTTGACTAACATCTACTTCTGAATCTCGAGCTAATTCTTTAATTTGTTCTATCTGCTTCTCAAGTTCAACAAGAGGCTTTTCAAAATCAAGAAGGTAACGTTTAGCCATAATTCAAACAGTTAATACTTTAGGCTGCTTATCAAGTCCAATCGCAGAAAAACCATGCTTTAAAGATGCTGCTCCAATAAATTCCATCTTTTCAAGGGAAATGTTATTTCTTCCCCAACTAAAGTTTGTATGACACTTTTCAAATTCTAAAATCATAGCTTCTGCGAAGCAAGCAAACATCTCTCGCTGAGGGTTTTGCATTTCCGCAAGTTCCATCATATTCCAACCAATATCATTGAAAAACTCTACTATACCTCCTTTTAAAACATGCAAATTATCGCCCTGAAATTTCTCATCAAGATTTTTGGGGTATCCGCCATCAATCATTAAGCATGGTTTTTTTAAGTTATCTGTATCAATTTCAATAGTTTTAGGCATACTTGCAACCCATACAACAATATCCGCCTTAGGCAATGCCTCATTTAAGCTAGCTACGGTGCCACCATCTAATTCTTTTTGTAACAGAGCTAATGGTTCTTGTTGTCTTGCTACCATAAGAAGTTCTGAAATCCCAGTTTTATTAATAAGCCATCTACAAACAGCACTACCAATATCACCTGTAGCACCAATTACAGCAACAGTTGCTTTTTTAAGGTCTATCCCAATGCGAGGCGCATTTATTTCTAGTTGCTTACAAATAACCCAGGCGGTATGAGTGTTGCCAGTAGTAAACCTTTCCCACTCTAATGAAGTATTTCTAATTTGTTTATGCTGTAGAAGATTAAAATTCTCAAAAATAATAGACGTAAATCCTCCTAGAGCAGTAATGTTAATCCCTTTTTTCTGAGCTAGTTCCATAGCATTTAGTACTTTTCTTCTAGCCGTTTTAAACCTAGAAAGCATTTCAGGAACAAAGCATGAGTCTATATAAGAACCTTCAATAGATATTCCAGTAGCACTCTTGACTTCTACATTTTCAACAAGCTGAGGAGGAGCAGTACACCAAACATCCAAGTCGCCATCAGCAATATGATCAAAGCCTAGCATCGAAGCCTTTCTTTTTGCATCTTCAAAACTGGTTGAGTGGCCTATTAACCCAAACATTTAAAATTTATAAATGGTTTCTATACGATGTTATGAACAATAGCACAGAGGTAACAACTTAAATAGGATTGATTGATTATTAAAATCCTTAATTAATAAGAAATGTATTTAGACGATAGCTGCCATAGCCATTCTTGCAATTTCTCTATTATCTAATCCTATTTCCATCAACGTATCTTGATAAGCAATCATAAATTCTTCCATTAATTCTTCTCTGTCCATAGCTAATACTGATGCATCATCTGCTACTTCATCTAACATCTTTTTAATTAACGGAAGATTAACCTTATTAGCTTCCATTAATTCCTCTTTACAAGTAGATAGATTCTCTTTAAGCCACTCTTGACCATAATTTAAATGAAGATATTCATCTTTAACTACTCCCTCTGTTATTTTTTTTGCAAAAGGATCAGCAACTCTTATATAGACGTTATAAGCAGAAATTGCAAATGCTTCAATTAAGATGGCTTGTATTAAAAGACATGTTGTTAAATTTCCTTTTTTAAGAGCAACTTGGAAATTACCATGTAATTTAGAAAAGAATTTTTTGGCAAATTCCATATCAGCTACTACACCTAAATTTCTTCCACATGCAGTAAAGCCTTTTTTATGCTTCATCTCCATTCTCGCCAATTTAGTTAACTCCTCTATCTCATTTGGAATTAAAGTTGCTATTGAAATGTAATTATCATGAGCTTCTTGCTCTCCCTCTATAACAATTGCATTTATTCTGCTATATGCATCCTTGTAAGAATCCGTAGTGAAGTCGGGCAAATCTAAAGAAATCGGATTAGCCGATTCTTCGATAGTTTTTGTATTTGATTCTAGAGTTTGCATGTCGGTGATCTTTTGCTCATTATGCATGAATATTACATGATTATAGAGAGTTTATTTAAATATCATGAAAATAGTTT
Organism: uncultured Prochlorococcus sp.; assembly: GCA_902544495.1. Taxonomy (GTDB): domain Bacteria; phylum Cyanobacteriota; class Cyanobacteriia; order PCC-6307; family Cyanobiaceae; genus Prochlorococcus_A. The sequence goes on along the minus strand of CACCCI010000002.1, from coordinate 58,686 downwards.
CAATTGTTAAGTCACATTTTTTACTTAAATTTATTTAAGAATTGTTTGGCCAATCTGATTGCATCAGATTCATAATCAATTTGAACCAATGATTAATCAATAATTCCTTTAAATTTTTCCCTAAAGACTCATTTGCTCCTCTGCTATCTCCAATAACACCTGATTTACTGAAGTCGTCAGTAAGCCAAGCAGTAGGCGCATTGCCCTCTAGACTCCAACCTTCAGGGATCTCTAATTTATTACCCTCATTTGGGCGTTCATCACCTACTAATTCTGGTTTCAAAGCCAGCATCAAACTTGTTTCAGCTAAAGAGGCATGAAGCCCATCCTCAATCTCAGTTTTTGTTAACAATTCACTAAATCCATTCACACCACTCCATAAAAAACAAGGGAAAACTGCCATCTCTGGTGCGAAACTTCTTAGCTCCCTTGCAGCTGTATTTAATAGTGAAATTTGACCTCCATGTCCATTAATTAATATCAATCTTTTAAAACCCATTTCAGATAATTGACCTCCGACTTCCTTTATCATTGAGGTTATTAAATTTGAGGAAAGTGAAATTGTCCCAGCAAAACCCTTATGTTCTGGAGAAAAACCAATATATTGGGTTGGGAGTTTTTTTAATGGAATATCAGCAGGGAGTAATTTAAAAACTTCGCTAATAATTTCATCAACAAAAATACTGTCTGTAGCAAGAGGCAAATGCGGTCCATGTTGCTCAACAGCACCGAATGGCCAAATGACTGTTGATCTTTTGTTTTTTGCAACACACTCAATTTCTTGCCAATTTAAATATTCAAATTTATTAGGTATTGGTTTAAAGTTCATTAATTTTAATTTTGAGTACTAACATTTAGAGTATGTTAATAACTAATTATTCTTATTTTACCTACGATGGGAGCCAGTAATAAAAATGCCCAAGATAATATCCAACCAAAGGGCAATAAAAAACCTCTTCAGGTACTTCACATAAGCAAGAAAGATACTCAAAAAATAGATAATGAGCATACCAATTCGCAAGAAGAAATTAAAAAAGAAGATATACCAATAAAACCCCAAATCATTAAAAATGATTCAGTTAAAAATATTGAGGACAATAATGAAAACACAAAGGTTTTTGATATTTCTCAACAAAATTTAACTCAACAAGACTTAAATAGACCCCTTAATTTTTCTGAGCAAAACACAGATTTTCAATTAGAAAGAACAGTAGATGAATTCGATTTTGATGAAAGTGCTTTTTTGGAGGCTTTAAATGCAAATGAGCCAATTGGGGCTACAGGAGAAACAATTTCAGGCAAGGTTATAGCAATCGAAAGTGATGGACTATATGTTGACATTGGCGGAAAAGCACCTGGATATATGCCCAAAAAAGAATGTTGTTTAGGTGTCGTCACTAACTTTAAAGAAAAGTTTTCTATAGGCCATGAAATGGAAGTTTTGGTTATTAAAGAACAAAATGCTGATGGAATGGTAACTGTGAGCTCTCGGGCATTAATTCTCAGGCAAAGTTGGGAGAAAGTATCAAATTCTGCAAAAAATGGAGAATTAATTAACGTTTTAATTAATGGATTTAACAGAGGTGGACTTACGTGTGATGTAGATGGATTAAGAGGATTCATCCCAAGATCCCAACTTGAAGATGGTCAAGATTATCAATCTTTTGTTGGCAAAACTCTAAAAGCAGCGTTTCTTGAGGTGAATCCAGAATCCAGAAAATTAGTTCTCTCTGAAAAGAAAGCATCATTAGTCTCTAAACTTACAAGTTTAGAACTAGGTCAATTAATTGAAGGAGAAGTATTAGCAGTAAAACCATATGGCTTCTTTATAGATTTAGGTGGAGCTAGTGGACTTCTTCATCAATCCTCACTAACAAATGGATCGATTCGTTCTTTAAGAGAAGTTTTTAGAGAAGGAGAAATGATAAAAGCTTTAATATCTGAAATAGACCTCGAAAAAGGCCGTATTGGTCTCAATACCGCACTCCTAGAAAACTCTGCGGGAGAATTAATTATTGATAAGCAAAAAGTCATGCAAGAAGCCACAGAGAGAGCACTAAAAACTAAAGCACTCTTCGATAAAAAAGAACAAGATAAATGAACATTAATAGAAAAATGGAGTCAAGTCTTAAATTAAAAATTTCAGATTGGGAATTAGACTTTTACTCAAGACCAATTATTGAATCAAATGGAAAAAAAAGGTGGGAATTAATTATTTGCTCTACTAGAAGTTATAAGACAGAGGATGTTTTTCTTTGGAATAAAAAGTGCCCTGCTAATGAAGTTAATGCAGTGTGGCTTACAAAGGCACTAAATGAAGCGATAAGTGAAGCAAAAAAACAAGGGTGGGAGAAACCTTCCATAGTTCGATTCTGGAGGTCGTCAATGAAATCGATCATTAAGAGATCCCTGGAGGCCTTAAGTATTGAGGCTATCGTGAGTAGGAGAACTTACAATTTATTAGATAGAATCGAATTTCTTGAAAAAGAGATTTATCCAAAGGAAAAAGGTTATGTAAGAGGTGTATTAGCTCCTACTTTTACTTCTAAAATGGAAAACCCTCCTACCCCTCTACCGGAAGCAGTAAGGGGTGATGCTTTAACTATCTCAGAGATATCAATTGGTGAATTAAAATCTGCAGAAAATTGGCCTATGGAATTTGGAGATATTTTCCCAATTCTGCAAGATTTAGATGACAATTACTTAGTTCCAGGATTAAGACTTTTTAGCAAAGATAGATCTTTGGCACTTTCTGCATGGTTTAGTTGTTTAGAACCTATTAAATTAGTAGTGAATAAAAACCAACTCATACTTGAAGCTTCAGAAGATGATAAGTGGCTGGTAACTGATTTACCAGAAAAAGATGCAAACATTTTGAATACAAAGTTTTTAGAGAATAAAAAAAATTCTTTTGGTTATCAATTTATTTCCATCCAGTCAACGCCGTTTATCGAAAAATTTGCAGGATTCTGGATCTTAAGAGATATTGAATTAATTTCATAAATTCAGTTTAGGAGCAGGAACTATTCCTTACAAAGAAATAAATTTCTCAAAAGATGAAATTTATATTCAAAACAAAAAATTTGAGTATTATTTATCACCTATTCTTAGTCAAAATAATTTCAAACATGCCTACTTCACGAAGTCTTTCTCTGAGAAATTTCTTCAATTATTAGGGAATCACTTTAATGAAAATTCTATAAATTGTGTTTCCAATCAAATTCACAGTAATGTGATTGTCTTTGGATCTCATTCGCAAACAGGAACTAGGAATTATGCCGATGGTCTTATTGGCAATAAAAGCAGTCAAAACTTATGGGTTTACACAGCTGATTGTATGCCAATATTTTTTGCAGATAAAAGGACAAGAAATGTAGCAACCTTGCATTGTGGAAGAAAAGGTTTAGAAAAAAAAATCATAAAAAATCTGGTAAAAATTTTCGATACTTTTGGTACATCTAGGGATGACTTACTTGTTGCAATAGGACCAGCGATTTCCAAAGAACATTACCTAGTTGATAAAATAACATTCAAAGAATTTTATAGAAAGGCCGAAAACAAAAACATAACTGTCAAATTGACTAAAACTAAAAAAGATCTTTGTTTTATTGATTCAAATCACTTCAGAGAGCGAAACTTAAATCAACTTGATTTAAAAAGATCTGCCTATAGACAACTTTTAAATGAGAACATTCCTCATACAAATATAGATATCTCAAATTTATGCACATACAAATTCAATAATGAATTTTATTCCTGGAGAAGGAGCAAAACAATCTTGAGACAATGGAATCTTATTTGCTCATAAAGATAATTAACCTGGACAAATTTCACTACTTAAGTTTTTAGCAACCAATAATTCCGTCATCTCCTTAGTACCTTTAATATTAAAAACTTTGGCTAACAAAACATTCTCTTTGAAACCAAAAGGCTTAATTTTCACTTTGCTCCCCCTTGGGAATTCACTCTTAAGTAAATTAGTTGCTTCATTCTCATTATTTTCATTTACATCTACACAAAATAATCCAATAGTTAAATTTCTATTTTGATCACCCACCAAAATAGTATTTGAACTTTTAATTTGAAGAATTTCTGCCGAATTTACTATTACAGGATTAAGAAAAATCAAACAGATTAAAATTAAAATTTTTGATAATTTTTTCAATTCAGAAATATCTAAGTTTTTAAATTATCTTAAAGTTAATTTTTTAAAATGACGAATTTTGAAAATTAGCCTTCACAATTAACATATCCAACCATTTGAGCATTACTTTTACCAGGAGGAACCATTGGATAACAATTTTCACCTCTTCTGACAAGGATATTAATCAAAGCAGGGCCGTCATGATGAAGCGCATTTTTAAATTCATTCTGTAATTGTTTTCTATCAGAAATTAAGTATCCTTTAACTCCAAAAGACTCTGCAAGTTTTACAAAATCAGGTTCACCACAACTCATATCAGATGAGGAATATCTTTCATCATAGAAACTTTCCTGCCATTGTCTTACCATCCCTTGCCAGCGATTATTGATAATAATCAATTTCACATTTAGGCCATATTGAGATAAGGTTCCTAATTCTTGAATATTCATCAAGACACTTGCATCTCCTGCAATACAAATTACATCTGAATTAGGTAAAGCTGCTTTTACTCCAATTGCCGCAGGTAATCCAAAACCCATAGTTCCTAATCCTGCACTACTAATCCATTTTCTTGGAGAATTCCTAAGATATTGAGCAGCCCACATCTGATGTTGTCCTACATCTGTTGTTATATAAGCTTCTGGTGAAAGTTCCCTCACTTTTAAAAGAACTTCCTGAGGATAAATTTCTCCTTCTTTAGGCGGGTCATATAAAGGGTGTTTATGTTTCCAAAAATCAATTTTTTCTAACCAGTTTTTTGTCTGACAAGTAAATTTGTTTTTTAGAGATTGTTCATTAATTTGTAGAACAGCTTTTGAAACATCAGCAACAATTGCAACATCTACACGTCTATTTTTATTAACTTCTGCTGGGTCTATATCTATATGGATTACCTTTGCATTAGGTGCAAAAGTATCTAATTTTCCTGTCACCCTATCATCAAATCTAGCTCCAATAGCAATTAGAAGATCGCATTCTGTTACAGCAAAATTTGCATAAGCAGTTCCATGCATTCCTAACATCCCTACTGATAAATTGTCTTTTTCATCAAAAGCACCTTTCCCCATTAAGGTTGTTGTAACTGGTATTTGATAATTTTTTGCTAAAGTTTTTATTTCATTATGAGCTCCTGAAGATATTGCCCCACCTCCTACGTATAGAAGAGGTCTTTCAGAGTCTTCAATTAATTTAATTGCTTTGTTGATATCGCAATCATTAATTTCTCCATTCCTTTTAAATCCCTTAGGAATAATCTCACCAGGCAAAACTCTTTGGTAATTAAAAAACTCCTGACCTACATCTTTGGGTATATCAATTAAAACAGGGCCAGGCCTTCCGGATGAGGCTATAAAAAAAGCTTCAGAAACTACTTTCGCAATATCTGAAGGATCCCTGATTACCCATGAATGTTTCACTATTGGAAGAGTTATACCAAAAATATCAGTTTCTTGAAAAGCGTCTGTCCCTATAGCAGATCTTGGGACTTGACCTGTAACTACAACAAGAGGGACTGAATCCATTTGCGCAGTGGCAATTCCAGTTACCAAATTTGTTGCGCCTGGGCCTGAGGTTCCAAAACATACTCCTACTTCACCAGTAGATCTTGCATATCCATCAGCCGCATGTGAACCACCTTGTTCATGCCTAACCATATAGTGCTTTAACCAACCATCTTGTTCTGCCTTATGAACAGAGTCATATATTGGAAGTATGGCTCCCCCTGGATATCCAAATATAACTTTGACTCCATGAATTTTTAAAGAATCCATTAGTGCATCTGCACCAGTTATCCAAGCTGGATTTTCATTTTTTGAACTACCCTTTGAAAAGGATCTCGAAGTAAGGGTCACTAAAAAAATTCAATATTTAATATAAATATTAAACTCAATTAAATACTTTTGCCTCATTTAGAAATGTAATGTCAGAAATGTATTCAAAAAAAACTTTTAAAAAATTAAAAATTTTCAAATAAATATCAATTTTTTTTATAGGATTCCTAATTTATGTAGAGGTCCTGAGCCTGAAATAAGTTCAATAAAAAGCACAAGAAAAATAATCATTGCAACCCTCCCGTTCCACACCTCTGAACTATTATTCCAACCCCATTGCCACTTCTCCTGAGGATAAAGTTTAACTTTTTCAGGCAACTGAGAAGCCTCCTCTATATTAACTAGAGGCCCTTCCAAGCAGGAAATCACTAGATCACTAAGACCTTCAATAAAAGTAGGATGAGTATTTAGAGCCTTAACTCTTCGAAAGTTTTTAATACCAGCCTTTTCAGCAATTTCTTTATATTCAATATCAATTTCTTGCAATGTTTCGATATGCTCTCCGACGAAACTTATAGGAACCACAATCAGATCATTTATATTTGATCTTCCAAGATCAGCTAAAACTTCTTCTGTATAAGGCTTCAACCATTCAACAGGACCAACTCTACTTTGATAAGAAAGTGTATAAGGGTTACTATGACCTAAACATTTTTCCAGTTCATTTATAATTAATAAAGAACAATCCTCAATTTGTTGTTTGTAAGGGTCTCCAGCTTCCTCTACGTAACTCTTAGGGACTCCATGGGCAGTGAAAAATATATGGGCTTTTGAAGGTGAGTCACAAAGTGAAATCTGTTCAGAAATTAATTCGACCATAGACTTTAAATAACCTGATTGACTGAACCAACTCCTTACACATCTCATTGGAACCTTCTTAAATTCATCATCAGAATCCCGCAATTTTTTTAACTCTCTAAAGCTCGAACCACTAGTACTTATCGAAAAATGCGGATACAAAGGTATTACAACAACTTGATCTATGCCATCTGCTTTCATATCAGCAATTGCTGATTCGGTAAAAGGATGCCAATACCTCATAGCAATGTAGGTAGTGGCATTAAATCCCTTGTCCCTTAATTTAGATTGTAATTCTCTTGCTTGTTGTTCAGTTATCCTTCTTATAGGTGAACCCCCACCTATGGAAAGGTAGGCCTGTTGTGAAGTACTACTCCTAAGCGTGCTAATTAACCATGCTAGGGGTTTTTGAAAAAAAGGGAAAGGTGTTCTGATAATTTCTGGATCAGAAAAAAGATTGTATAAGAATGGGCCGACATCAGTAATGCGTTCAGGCCCTCCTAAATTCATTAGTAAGACGCCTATTTTATCCATTTAAAACTTATGAAGATTGAAAATCAACATTAAAAACGTCATTATATGGTCAATTATATAAGTAAATGAACGTAATTCAGGAAATTAATAATGTCAATGATAAATTTGCTACTCAAGGCAGCAAGCTTAAGATTGAGAAAAGAGGAGAGAAATTAAATATTCGTGGTTCACTACCCTCCAAAGAAGATAACAATAACTTTAAAATTCAAAGAATATCTCTTGGCTTAAAGGCTGATATTTATGGATTAGAGGAAGCCAAAAAAAAATTACAATTAATCAATTTGCAATTGGAATTGAATCAATTTGATTGGATTAATTGGATTGGCAAACCTTATAAAAAGGTAATAAAAGATGGTTTTGAATTTCCAAAAAGATTAAATCAATTTGAGGAATTTTTTTTTAAAGAAAATAAGAGTGATTTTCGAACCAGCACTAGAAAAACTACTTGGAGAAGTTCCTACAAACCATATATGAAAAGAATCTTAAATATTTACAATGAGTATGAAAATGCAGATTTAGAAAAAATATTTCAAAAAACACTTGAAAGTTATAAGGAAGGTACCAGAAGTAGGAAACAATGCGCCACTTCTTTAAGTGTTTTGGCTAAGTTTTTGGACATTAAACTACCAGAAAATTGGAAATTAAACTCTAGAGGATATGGTCTGAACAAAGCCGGATTCAGGGAATTACCTAATGACGAATTAATAGAGACACTGTGGGAGAAGATACCAAACAAGTCTTGGAAATTTGTTTTTGGTCTGATGGCTACTTATGGATTAAGGAATCATGAAGTATTTTTTTGTGATTTTAGTTCTCTTACTAATTTTGGGGACAAAATTATAAGAGTTTTGCCTACGACTAAAACTGGGGAACATCAAGTTTGGCCATTTCATCCTGAATGGGTGGAAAAGTTCGAATTATCAAAACTTGGAGAAAATCCAGAACTTTTACCAAATATTAATAGAGATCTTAGAGTTACAACCTTACAGAATATTGGAAAAAAAATTACAGACCAATTTAAGCGTTACTCTTTACAAATAAAACCTTATGATCTGAGGCATGCTTGGGCAGTAAGAACAATTTTTTATGATTTGCCTGATACTGTGGCTGCCAGAATGATGGGGCATTCAGTTAGTTTACATACTCAAACTTATCACCACTGGATTACTAAAAGAGATCAACAACAGGCAGTAAATAATGCCCTTTTAAAAGTTAAAAGAGTTAAAAATATTTAAAGATTTATAATAATTAAATAAAAACAAGGGTCATATGCAAGAAAAACCTCCATCTTCAGAGAAAATATTAAACCTCGATAATCAAGCAAATAAACTTGGAATGGGAGGTAAATTATCACCTGATGGCGATGAGAGCTCATATAAAAAAAGAATGCAGAAAAGAAAAGATATTCAAGCCGAAAGACTACAAATTAGAAAAACAAAAAAAGGATTATTGATTGTTTTTACAGGAAATGGCAAGGGCAAGACAACTGCATCTTTAGGTATGGCTTTAAGAACGATAGGGCATGGCTATAAAGTAGCTATAATTCAATTTATCAAAGGAGGCTGGACCACTGGAGAAGAAAAAGCACTTAAAAACTTGTCTTCAAACATATCTTGGCATTCATTAGGAGAGGGATTTACGTGGGAAACACAAGATAGAATAAGAGATGAAAAATTAGTTCAGGAGGCCTGGCAACTAGCCAAAGAATACATAAAAAACGAATCTTATAAACTTATCATTCTTGATGAAATTAATATTGCGACAAAACTTGGTTATCTTGCACCCGAAGAAATAATCACTTTTTTAAAAAGCTTAAATAATAGAAAAAATCATATTGTTTTAACTGGAAGGGGAGCATCTGATTCAATTATCAATTACGCTGATCTAGTTACAGAAATGAAACTAATAAGACATCCATTTAAAGAACAAGGAATAAAAGCACAAAAGTGTGTTGAATTTTAGTTGAAGTAAATTATTATTTAAATTTTCTTTAGGCAGGTTTAGAAATGTTTAAAGACGCAAGCAATATCTGAACAAAAAATAAATTTGGTGCATTTACTTGCTAAGGTCTTAAAAGTAGAATCATTGAATGACTTACAAAAGAGTTCTCTTAAAACTTAGTGGTGAAGCACTAATGGGTGAAAAACCATATGGTATCGATCCTGCTATAGTTCAGTCAATTGCAGAGGATGTTTCAAAAGTAGTCGAAAATAATGTACAACTTGCAATAGTTGTTGGTGGTGGAAACATTTTTAGGGGTCTTAAAGGATCTGCAGATGGAATGGATCGCGCGACGGCTGATTATGTAGGAATGTTAGCAACAGTAATGAATGCAATTTCACTTCAAGATGGTCTTGAAAGAGTAGGAGTTGCAACCAGAGTCCAAACAGCAATCGAAATGCAGGAAATTGCCGAACCCTACATCAGAAGAAGAGCCATGAGGCATCTTGAAAAAGGTAGAGTTGTAGTTTTCGGAGGTGGATGCGGAAATCCATTTTTTACAACTGATACTACGGCAGCTTTGAGGGCAGCAGAGATAAACGCTGAAGTTGTTATGAAGGCTACTAAAGTTGATGGAGTATACGATCGTGATCCTAATCAATTTAAAGATGCAAAAAAATATTCCTCTCTAAGTTATCAACAAGTTCTTAGTGATGAAATTGCAGTAATGGACAGTACTGCGATTGCACTTTGCAAAGATAATAATATCCCAATTATGGTTTTTGATATATTCAAAAAAGGGAACATTTCTAAAGCTGTTGCTGGTGAGCCAATAGGCTCTTTAATTAGTTAAAGATCATTTAATTTTTTTAATTATGAAAGAAAAAGAAATTCAAGAAAATATGAATAAAAGTATTGAAGCAACACAAAGAAACTTTAATACAATTAGGACAGGAAGAGCTAATGCTTCCTTGTTAGATAGAGTAAGTGTTGAGTACTACGGAGCAGAAACACCAATCAAATCGCTTGCCACTATAAGCACTGTTGATTCGCAAACAATTTCAATACAACCTTTTGATATTTCATGTTTACAAGCGATAGAGAAATCTATTTCTATGAGTGATTTAGGTATTACTCCAAATAATGATGGGAAAGTAATAAGAATAAATGTTCCTCCTTTAACAGAAGAAAGAAGAAAAGAATTTTGTAAATTAGCCTCTAAATATGCAGAGGAAGGAAAAGTAGCTTTGAGAAATATCAGAAGAGATGCTGTTGATAAAGAAAAAAAAGACGAAAAAGATGGCCTTATTTCTATTGACGAATCGAGAGATAATCAATCTGAAATTCAGAAAATTACTGATAAATATATTGCCTTAATAGAAACTAAATTGTCTGAAAAAGAGAAGGAAATTCTAAAAGTTTGATAGGATTTGATGTTGTAATAATTGGTGGAGGTTTGTCAGGATCTTCTACCGCTCTTAACTTATCAAAGAAAGGATATTCAGTTTTAATTATTGAAAAAGAAAAATTCCAAGATTACAAACCATGTGCAGGTGGAATGGCATCTTCAATGCAAAAATTTCTTCCTCTAAATATAGAAGATTGCATAGAATCAAAAATCAAGAATGTTGAATTCAGATGGAAAGCTGCAGATAATGTAACTGCTGATCTGACTGGTGAATCCCCATTTTGGATTGTTAAAAGAGAAAAACTAGATCAATTATTACTTGATGAATCCTTGAGTAATGGAGCCCAGATAATGAGACCATTACTTATAAAAAAAATCATAAAAAAAAATGATAAATGGGAAATTACTTGCAATAACAACATAAAATATATTACAGAATTTCTTGTAATTGCAGATGGATCCCAATCGAAATGGGTGAGTTATTTTAATTTAGGGCCAAGAAAACCTAAATTTGCGAACACATTCTCATTAAGATTAAAAGGGTTAGGTGAAATACCTAGAGATGCAGTTAGATTTGAGTTTGGATTTATAAAATATGGTTTTGCATGGGCATTCCCCTTAAAAGAAAGCTTAAATATTGGTTTAGGTACTTTTATAAATAATGGTCTTTTAGAAAATCAGGATATAAATCAACAAGTTATCAGAAGCTTCGGTTTTGATGATTTTCCTCATAAAACAATTAGTAAGAAACTGAGAATATGGAATGGCTTCCACTCAATTAATGGTGACAAAGTTTTAGCGGTTGGAGATGCAGCATCTCTATGTGATCCTTTTTTAGCTGAAGGAATTAGACCTTCTTTAATTAGCAGTTTTTATGCTGCAGAATACATAGATCAGTGCCTATCAGGAAAAGTAGATGATTTAAATCTTTATACGAAAAAAATTAACAACATTTGGGGTAAATCAATGGTTTGGGGTAAGAGAATAGCCCAAGTATTTTATAGATTTCCTAGGACTGGATACCAATTAGGTGTCAAAAGAAAAACAGCACCTAAACGTATTGCTCAAATATTATCAGGAGAAATGAGTTATGAAGATATTGCAAAAAGAGTTATTAGAAGACTTTTAACAAAAAGTGGAACTTAACTCTTTTTCAATTCAAACTTAAATTTAGTTGGCAGAAATCAATTTATGATTTTTAATCTTTGAATATCTCTTTAGTAACAGCTCTTCCAATTCTTCTATAGCCTTACTGAATCCAGTGATACCTTCACTAAGCTTTTCACTTGCCATTTGATCTTCTAACATACTTAATCTGAAATCTTTTTCTTCAAATTCGTAGTCAATAGAATTATTTATTTGGATACTTACATCTAATTTTCTAACTAACTCTCCTTTTTCTTTTTTCAGTTCTTCAAGAAATTTTGGTGCGATTGTTAAAAGATCGCAACCTGCTAATTCTTTTATTTCATCAAGATTTCTAAAACTTGCTCCCATTACTTCTGTCTTGAATCCCTTTTCTTTAAAGTACTTGTATATTTGTGTAACCGAAATAACACCAGGGTCTTCAGCACCAACAAAACTAGTTTTACCAGTTTTTGCTTTATGCCAATCCAATATACGGCCAACGAACGGGGAAATTAGAGTTATTTTTGCATTGGCACAAGTCACCGCTTGGCAGAAGTTAAAAAGTAAAGTTAAATTGCACTTGATACCCTCTTTTTCCAAAATTTCAGCTGCCTTAATTCCCTCCCAGGTTGCGGCAATCTTGATCAAAATTCTTTCCTTTTCAATTCCAAAATTTTTGTAAAGATTGATCAATTTTCTCGCTTTTTCTACCGTAGCTTTGGTGTCAAAGCTCAGTCTTGCATCAACTTCTGTCGATACGCGCCCTGAAATAATTTTCAATATTTCTTTTCCAAAAAATACTGAAACTTGATCAACAGTTTCTTTGATTAATTCAATTTCAGAGAATCCTTGGGGCAATGCATTTTCTGAACTTTCTAAAGCTTTATCAATTAATTTCACATAATCAGGGTTTTTAGCAGCAGCAAGTATAAGCGATGGATTGGTAGTGGCGTCCCTTGGTTGAAATTTTTTTATCGAATCTAAATCTCCAGTATCAGCAACAACAACGGTCATTGAGGACAATTGCTCTAAAATTGATTTCATATCTAGTTAATCATACATATACATAAACTAGCTTTTATTCCAGATGAAATCATCAGATAATGAACTAAATGTTTATAAAATTGGAAAATTTTAGGGTTTTTTAACAATCATTCCATGATCTTTAATCTTGGGAGGTATTTTTTCAATTACTATTAAACTTTCGATAATTTCTTTAGCAACTGGTACGGCAACAGTTGAACCATATGCATAAGATTTAGATGGTTCATCAACAACTACTAAGACTGCATATTTCGGATCATTAACTGGTAAGGTCGCTACAAAACTGCAAACTTTTTTACTTGTATAGGAACCATTTGAGGCTTTTTGGGAAGTGCCCGTTTTCCCTGCTATCCTATAACCCTCGATTTTCACTCCAGATCCACTTCCTTCTTCAACTACGCTCTCCATCCATTCAAGAACAGTTTTAGAGACTTCGTGTGAAAAAAATTGTTTTTTTGGATTTTTATTAACTCTTTCTTTGAAATTTGAGGTTACATGAGGAATTACTTCAAAACCACCATTTGCTAGAGCCGCATGAAGTTGAACCAATTTAAGTGGCGAGATTGAGAACCCTTTACCAAAAGAAGTTACAGCAGGCTCAATTGATTGATTTACAAATAAATCTTTTCTCTTAAGTTGGCCAGCAGTTGATTCAAATAAGTCAGTTTCTAAATTTTTATTTATACCTAAATTTTTTAACCAATCCCAATAAATTGTGGGATCTAAATTTTGCATAATTTTTACCATCCCAACATTACTTGAAACCTGCAATACTTTCGGATAGTCAATATATCCATTACCTTTTTTATCCCAATTAAAAAGTGTCCATCCTCCAACATTAATTTTTCCAATATCTTCGACAAATCCATCTTTCTGAATTACTTTTTCTTCTAAGGCTAAGGCAAGATTAATGGGTTTAAAAGTTGAACCAGGCTCAAATAAATCTTGAGAATACCAACCCCTAAAGAGTTCAGAATCATACTGCCAAAATTTATTTGGATCATATGACGGAACTGAAACCAAGGAGAGAATCCGACCATTATTAACATCCATAACTATGGCAAATCCCTTCTTTGCTTTCCATTTGCTTACTTGCTTTGATAATGCATTGAATGACGCTTTCTGTAATTTTGAATCTATAGTTAGTCCTAAACTTTTGTAATCAGAAATAAAATCACCTGGCGCTGAATTATCCGGTAGAGGAGTTCCATCTCCTCCTCTTTTTATTAAATTACTTTTATTAAAAACTTTAATTTGATTATCTAAATGAAGCTCTAAACCCGCTGAAGCTATATTCTCATCATTAACAAAACCGACAAGACTAGAGTAAAGCTTCCCTTGTGGATAATATCTTTGCGAATATTTAAACAAATCAAGTCCGCTTATTTGAAGGTTCTTAATTTTTTCTGCTTTTTCTTCAGAAATTTTATCCAAAAGCTTAATACCACTCATTTTATTATTAAATTTACTCAAGAGTATTTCACCATTTATATCCAAGATAGGTGACAATTTTTCTACAACTTCTTCAATACTCCGAACTCTGTTAATTGAATCACCAGGAAAATTAAAATATTTTGGATGGGCCCATAATTTATATAGCGGTTTATCGTAAGCAATTAGTCTATAATTTCTATCAACAATCGCTCTCCTTTTTTTTAAGGCATTAGTTTTAGAAGACTGTATTAATCTAGCTTTTCTTTGTAAATCAGAGGCGTTAAAGACTTGCAATTTTACTAACCTACCAAACAAACAAAATATTAATAGTAAGCTAAAAATATAGAGAAATTTAAATCTTCTTTGATCAAGAGGTAATAGACGAACAATTTTCTTGTATTTTTTCATCAATATCCCCTTTGATATTTGCTATCACTAAAACCTTCAATGAAACTACTTAAATTTTTCTTGAGTAAACTTTCTTTTTTTTCTTGAAGTTTATCTAAATAGATTAAATCTGCAGGTTTAGTTTTTCTATAAGTATTAATAGACTCAAGTTCACTAATATAAAATTCCTCAATTTTAGAAATATAATCAATGAGATTATTATTAATAGCTCTTGTTTTAGATAAGTTTTTATATGTATTAGACCATTTTCTTTGACTATCAAAAGACAAGGAAAATAAGGTGAAAATTAATGCCAAAAGAGAGATATTAATGGTGTCGAAAATTTGATGTATTAATCTGATATTAATTATGGATATTTTTTCAGAATTTTTTCTAATTACATATGAAACTTTTTTTTTTAAATTAAGTTTATTCCCATAAGGTTTCATCTAAGAATTATTATTTAAATAAAAGAAGTGTTATAAATTAAATAAACATCTTTTTGTTTGATTCGCAAGTGAAAAAATAAATTCTTTATGTCCTCAATAAAAACAAATTTAAGAAAGTCAATCCATTCCATAAAGAATGCATAATTACTGAGGAAAACAAACTCCCTGAAGCAATTCTTGTAATTGCTAATCCAATCCCTAGAACAAATAATGGTGGCATTTCTCCCAAACTTAAATGGGCTAATGCAAAGATAAAAGCTGAAACTATGATGCCCGAAATTACTCCAAAATCTCTTGAAAGAGTTGGCAGTAAAATACCTCGAAATATAATCTCTTCAAATAGAGGAGCTAATAGAGTTGTTGTTACAAATAATATAAAAAATGATAAGTAATTATCATTATTAAGAACAATTTCCAGCAAAGGGTTACTACCATTCTGATTATCGATCAAACTATTCATAATAAGAGAGATCAATAAAACAAAAGGAACAATTGTTAACCAACCTTTAATTCCCTGAATAATTGCATATTTTATTGGCAAGAAATTGAACTGTAAATAATCCTTTTTAAAAGTAAATTCACCATTCAAGGATTTAATTTGATAAAAAACTATCCATAATGGAGGAATAGCCATAAAAAGATATCCAAAGAAAATTTTTAAAGATTGAGACAATTCATTAGAGATATTTTTAGAAAAAAGTTCGACCAAACTGATAGAAAATAAAGGTGATACTACTTCTCCTAAAACAACAAATCCACCTGCAATTAATAAAACCATATCAATTAATTCTAAATCTAAGGATATAATTTCTTTCCAACCAAACTTTTTCAAAGATATAGTTGTCCATAATATTTTTAAAGCCAAAATAGAGCCAATAAATATTGTTAAAAGTGGTATTAATCTTATGGCCAATATTTTAAAAAACATTTTGCTTGAAAATGATTTTGTTATTAATGCACTATCGTCAAAATCAAATTTCCGGCTTAAAAGGTGATATAAAAATCTATCACCTTTAATTAAATCAAATTTTTCAGAATTTGCTTTATATGAATTATTATTAGATTTTTTTTCTATCTCATCAATCAGAAATTTATAGTTTTTATCTTCAAAATCTTTGGATAAATTTTTATAAAATAAAGTATCATTGGATTCTGAAGTAATTATTCGAATTAATTTATTTCTTTCTGTTAGCTCTTCAAATGAGACATCAGAGAGTGATTTATTTATTTGATCAACAGGATCATTAATGATAAAAAATTTTTTAAGATTTACAGGTATTGATTGGACAGATAATTCAGCAATTTCTTGCTCTTTTTGACTTATATCAAATGCAACAGATGGTCTATTTAAACTGTCTCTTAATCCTTGTTGCCATACAAAAAAAGTTATGACGATAGAAATAAAAGCTAAAGTGAGTTTTGACTTAGAAGTATTTTTAAAGATCATAACTTATTATATTCTTGAAAACTAAAGTTAGTTATCATTGAATTTCCTTATATTTATGTATCTATTTTAATCACTCCATGAGATGATTAAATTATCTTAATTTTCAAATTTATATAATGGCTATACGATTAGTTTTAGTTAGGCATGGACTAAGCAGTTTCAATGCAAAAGGATTAATTCAAGGAAGAACAGACGATTCATTATTAACTAATGAAGGATATGAGCAAGCCCAAAAAGCAGGAAAAGCATTATCAAAAATAAACTTCGAAAAAATCTATTCCTCACCACTTGTCAGAGCGGCAGAGACTGCAAAAACAATTAAAAAGACCTTCAATAAAGAACAAAATATTGTATTCGATGATAATTTACTAGAGGTAGATCTTAGTGAATGGTCTGGTCTAAAAATTGATGAAATAAAAAAGAAATTTCCAGAAATTTACCCTATATGGAAAAATGATCCAGAAAATCTTATCTTAAAAAGAAATGATAATAAAACTTATAAACCAATTCAAGAGTTATTTTTTCAAGCAACAAATTTTGTAGAAGATATTTTAAAAATTTATCTAGACAAAGATGATGTAAATATTTTAGTTGTTGGACATAATGCAATTCTCAGATGTTTAATACTCTTGCTATTAGGAAAGCCTAAGCAAGGTTTTAGAAAAATAAGATTAGAAAATGCGTCTTTCTCGATACTCAATATTTCAAAGAAAGATAACTCTTTTAAGACTCAAATTGAATGCTTAAATCAAACTTCCCACCTTAATAAAAATATTCCAAATAAAATTGGAGATTCTAGAATATTTCTTATAAGGCATGGTGAAACTAACTGGAACAAAGAAGGTAGATTTCAAGGCCAAATTGATATCCCTTTAAATGAAAACGGAAAAGATCAAGCTAGAAAGACTTTTGAATATTTGAGAAATATTTCTTTCAATAAGGCATTTTCAAGTTCAATGCATAGGCCTTATGAGACTGCACAAATAATCCTTCAAAATAACAAAGATTTAAAAATTGAGAAAATAGATTCACTCGTAGAAATCAGTCACGGATTATGGGAGGGTAAATTGGAAGCAGAAATTAGAGAAGAGTGGCCTGCTTTACTAAAAAATTGGCATGATAAACCTGAAGAAGTAATAATGCCCGAAGGTGAATGTATAAAAGATGTATCAGAAAGGTCAGTAGAAGCTTTTGACAAAATTTGTTTATCTCAAAAGGATAATGATCAAACCCTCATGGTTGCGCATGATGCAGTCAATAAAACTCTTATTTGTAATATCCTTGGGATTAATTATTCAAATATTTGGATGATAAAACAGGGTAATGGCGGCATAACTATAATTGATCTTTTTAATGATCCCAATAAGCCCCCTGTGATTAGCGCACTTAACATTACAACACACCTGGGGGGGATATTTGATTCAACTGCTTCAGGAGCACTTTAAATTAAGCCTTGTTAAAAACTTATTTTGATTAAGTTAGAAAAAGGCTTCATTTACTGAAAAAGCCAACTTGACTGAGAGGCCAAAATCTGAAATATGCTTTACCAATTATCTCTTTTTTATGAAGAAATTTACTTCCAGGCCAATATCTTCCATCCCAGCTATTTGCCCTATTATCACCTAAAACTAAAAAATGATCTTCTGGCACTTTTATGTTTTCAAATTTTCCACAATTATTAAATAGGGATAATGAGCACTTATAAGAGACATAGGGTTCTGGAATTAATTTATTATTTATTATTAATTCACCATTAGAGTTTACACTTACAATTTCTCCTGGAAGTGCCACCACTCTTTTAATATAAGCATCGCAAGCTTGATCCCTCAAACCAGGAATAAACGACATTGGAGGTAAACTCATAAAAAAACAATATCTTTTTTTTGGTAAAGGCTTAGATCTTGATGAGATTAATTTTTTGTCAAACGAGTAGGGTGAGTTAAAAACAACAATATCTCCTCTTTTTGGTAAAGAGTTTCTTAGCGAAAATTTTTCAATAATTAACCTATCATTTATTTGTAATTCTGGGAGCATTGAACCGGAGGGAATATAACGTGGTTCTGCAAAAAATGATCTACAAGAAGAAACAAAAAAAGTTAATAGAATTAGTAGACCCCATTCTTTTAAAAAAATTTTTATGGAACCAGGCATAGGATTAATAAAGTCTTGATTTTCTAAACTTA
The DNA here is from genome assembly GCA_902544495.1 of uncultured Prochlorococcus sp. Classification (GTDB taxonomy): domain Bacteria; phylum Cyanobacteriota; class Cyanobacteriia; order PCC-6307; family Cyanobiaceae; genus Prochlorococcus_A. Next base: position 39,960 of record CACCCI010000002.1, on the reverse strand, counting down.
TATAAATTGTTTTGCATATTCAAATTCGTTAAAACCTAATATTACTTTTTTCCCTTCGTAAATCAAAAATGGTCTTTTTATTAATTTGCCATCACTTAAAAGAAGTTGAATAATTTCTTCCTTTGACAAACTATCAATATCAAGATTAAGAGTTTTAAAGGCTTTACCTCTTGTATTAAAAATCCTTTTCTTATCATCGGAGTATTGTTCTAAGACAAGATTTAAATAATTAACAAGTGGAGGTTCTTTTACAATATCAATTAACTGAAATTCAAAATCTTTACTTTCAAGCCACTTTGCAGCTTTTCGGCATGTAGAGCATTTTAAATAACTATAAAAAATAATTTTTTTCAATTTAATTTACTAATATTTGATTTCTTAAGTACTTTAAAGTTTTTCTTTTTTGGAGGCATACAACTTTTCAATAAATTTTCAACTACATCAAAATCCCTCCAACCATCAATTTGAACTGTTCTTCCATCGAGTCCTTTACTTGTTCTAAAAAATTCTGCAACATCCTCAAGCTGATTAGGAGCAATTTGATTAATACTTACTATATTAGCCTGCCTAGGATTAGCCATAGGCACGCATAACAGTTTTCCATCATACGCACCACAATCATGCATATCCAAAACTCCAATAGGTCTAGCTTTTATTAGACAACCCGCAAAAGTAGGCTCGTCCATTATCACCATTGCATCAAGAGGAGCTCCATCATCAGCAAGGGTATTTGGGATAAAACCATAATCAAAAGGGTACCTCACTGAAGAATGTAATACTCTGTCTAGGGCCATTATTCCTGCGTCAGAGCAATATTCATATTTATTCCTACTCCCTGCAGGTATTTCAACAATAATATTCACTATTCCCTTCATTGGAGATGGAGGTATTGAACTAAGGTCCATCTTTTTTAAAATCGTGATTATGAATTATCTCGTTTCCTTGAGATAAAGGTCTGCCAATTAAAATGCTTATTGAAGGTAAAAAAATTGTCAAAAAGGCAAAAATAATACCTAAAGATGTTATAGAAAAACTCCTTATACTTAAAGGGTCATCATCATCTCTTTCAAAATCATTTCGATCAGAACCATGAGAAGATTCTTCGCTTGATTTACTTTGAATAAACTGCTTTGATTTCGTGTAACTCAAGAACTCTTAATTGGTAAATATTAAGGAGATAATTAAACATCATTATCCTACATTCAAAATGTCAATAAATCAAAACATTGATTTGTGATTTCTTTAATTACTCTTTTTCTAGCAAAGACCTAATAGATTTTAGTTCGTCTAATATTTGCGCCAGTATATTTTGAGCAGCGGATGAAGGTGTATTAAAGACCTCGACAGTAACTTCCTTTATTCTTAAAATATCTTTTGCAAATCTTGCTACTTCATTAGGATGGAATTTTAAAGGATCTTTTTGATCAGTCCTAAATTCAGGATTTAATTTTCTTGGATTAAAACTAGGGTTTAGATTTCTTAAATCTGTATTTGTATACCTATAGACAGAAGCTCTTGATCTATTTAGGAATTTTTGAACTTCATCAATACCAACTAATTCCTCTTCACTAGAAATATTGGAATCTATATTTATCATGAACTTAAGAAAAAGATTAAGTAGTAATGAATTTTTTAAAAAGTTTAAACTTCATTACAAAAGAAGTTAGCAGAAAGAATATTCTTAGACTAGCCGCGTTGAGGGACTCAAGACACTTTAAATTACTTTTTCATCTTAATTGATAAAATTAAGTATTATTAAGGACTTTTCTGTATGCGCGTGACAACCTCATTTCCTCTGGGGACACTTCGTGACACACCTTCTGAAGCTGAGATTATTTCACATCAATTACTCTTAAAAGCTGGGTATATTCGCAGAGTTAACAGCGGTATTTATGCATACATGCCACTAATGCTTAGAGTTATTGAAAAAATATCAGCAATAATAGAAAAAGAACTTAATAGTATTGGTTGTACAAAATTACTATTGCCACAACTTCATCCTGCAGATTTATGGAAAAAAAGTGAAAGGTGGGAAGGATATACGGCAGGTGAAGGAATAATGTTTAATCTCAAAGATAGACAAGGTAAGGAATTTGGTTTAGCACCAACTCACGAAGAGGTGATCACGAGTATTGCATCAGAGACCATCAATTCCTATAAGCAATTACCTCAATGTTTTTACCAAATTCAAACAAAATTTAGAGATGAAATAAGGCCAAGGTTTGGATTGATGAGAAGTAGAGAATTCATAATGAAAGATGGCTATTCTTTTCATTCTTCAGAAAAAGATCTAGCTTCTTTCTATGAAAAGGTGGGCAATGCTTATGAAAATATTTTTAAATCTTGCGGCCTACAGACAGTAGGGGTTGAAGCTGATAGTGGAGCAATTGGCGGTGCTTCATCTAAAGAATTTATGGTCACTGCTGATGCTGGGGAAGATTCCATTTTGTTCACTCAAAGTGGTTCTTATGCTGCCAATATTGAAAAAGCTGTTTCTCTACCCTCTCAACCTATTCCACTAAAAGATAATATTCCAGAGTGGTTGGAAACGCCTCATCAAAAAACAATCCTAGAAGTTTGCGATAATAACAATTTAGACCCAAGTCAGATTATTAAGGTAGTAATATTTCTTGCACAGTTCGAAGGTGATTTTAATGTCCCAATTCTTGCATGCATAAGAGGCGATCAACATATTAATGAAGTAAAGCTTTTTAACTTAATCAATAAACTTCATCACTTCAATCTCCTTAATCTTAAAAAGATTGAAGACAAAAATACTATCGAAATAAATCTGGTTAATTTACCCTTTGGTTTTATCGGGCCAGATTTAGATAATAAAACTATTAAAGCTAGTTCTAATTGGGAAAAAAAATGGACAAGAATAATTGACTATTCTGCAAGTGACCTTTCAAAGTTTATAAGTGGTGGGAATAAAGTTAATTTCCATAAAGTTTTTCAAGAATTTTCTTTTGATTCGAAAGACTATCAAATTGGGGATATCAGGAATGCTAAAAAAGGAGATAAAATAAGTATCTATGATAATGAAAAACTTAAAGAAAAAAAAGGTATCGAGATTGGACATATTTTCCAACTAGGTCAGAAATATAGTGAAAAATTAAATGCAAAGTTCTCTGATAAAGACGGTCAGCTAAAAAATTTATGGATGGGTTGTTACGGAATAGGAGTGACAAGAATAGCTCAAGCCGCTATCGAACAGAATCATGATCAAAAAGGCATTTGTTGGCCTATCCAAATTTCTCCTTTTGAAGTTATAATCATCCCAACAAACCTAAAAGATCCTATCCAAAGTGATCTTACTGAGCATATCTATAACAACTTTTTAATTAATAAAATTGATGTCCTTCTTGATGATAGAAACGATAGAGCTGGAGTGAAATTTAAAGATGCTGAATTAATTGGTATTCCTTTTCAGATAATTATTGGCAGAGATTCTATTAATAAAGAAGTAGAACTTTTATGCAGAACAAACAATACCAAGCTTAAAATTAGTACTGATAAATTGTTAGAAACATTTATTTCCGAATCTGAAATAATGTACAATAAAAAGTCTTGAGGCTTATTTTTTTTGGGAGCTTAGTTATGTTACTGAAATGGACATCAAAATTATTTTTTAAGAATCTTACCAAAGCTATATCTTTTGCAATATCCTTAATTGTTGTGTTTACACTATTTAGTTCCCCTTCCATAGCTGCAAAAACCGCTATGACAGGTGACTATACAAAAGATACAATTTCGGTTGTTAAAACATTACAAACAGCTGTTGATACTCCAAAAGATTCTCCAAATAAAGATGAAGTAAGAATTGAAGCTCTTACACTCATAACAGACTATATTTCCAGATATAGAAATAGAGGGATGGTGAATAAAACTCAATCATTTACCACAATGCAAACAGCATTAAATGCTATGGCAGGCCATTACAAAAACTTTGCAAGTAGACCCTTACCAGATAAACTTAAAGAGCGTTTAACCAAAGAATTTTCTCTTGCTGAAAAAATGGTTCTAAGAGAAAGTTGATACAATTCATTTACTTTTTAAAAGTAAACCAAGATTTTTGAATATATTAAATATTCGCACAAAAATAATGCTCTTCTAAAATTGGCCAATGTTGTTGTAATCGGAGCCCAATGGGGTGACGAAGGAAAAGGTAAAATAACGGATTTACTTAGTCGTTCGGCAGATGTTGTCGTTCGCTATCAAGGGGGAGTAAATGCAGGTCATACTATAGTCGTAGATGATAAAGTTTTAAAATTACATTTAATTCCCTCAGGGATACTTTATAAAAATACTTCTTGTCTAATTGGTTCGGGAACTGTAGTAGATCCAAAAATCTTGCTTAAAGAAATTGACATGTTAATTGATAATGGAATTGATATCTCAGGATTAAAAATTTCATCAACAGCACATGTAACTATGCCCTACCACCGAATATTAGATGAAGCGATGGAGGCTGATAGAGGTTCAAACAAAATAGGGACAACAGGTCGTGGGATTGGCCCAACTTATGCGGATAAATCACAAAGAAATGGCATTAGGATAAGGGACTTGCTCAATAAGGAAAGGCTAAGTGATGTGATCGAAATTCCATTAAGAGAAAAAAACGGCCTACTAGAAAAAATCTATGGCATTAAACCACTTAAATTAGAAGATATTGTTGAAGAATATCTTGACTATGGGGAAAGATTATCAAAGCATGTTGTTGACTGTACCAGGACTATCCATACAGCCTCGAAAAACAAGAAGAATATTCTTTTCGAAGGTGCTCAAGGGACTCTACTTGACTTAGATCATGGGACTTATCCTTTTGTTACCTCATCAAACCCCATATCAGGAGGGGCATGTATTGGAGCTGGAGTAGGTCCAACTTTAATTGATAGAGTCATAGGTGTCGCAAAAGCTTATACCACAAGAGTAGGTGAAGGGCCATTCCCAACTGAATTACAAGGAAGTATTAATGATCAACTCTGTGATAGAGGCAGTGAATTTGGAACCACTACTGGGAGGAGGAGAAGATGTGGGTGGTTTGATGGAGTTATCGGTAAATATGCTGTATCTGTAAATGGTCTTGATTGTTTAGCCGTTACGAAACTAGATGTGTTAGATGAATTAGATGAGATACAAGTTTGCATTGCATATGATCTCGATGGAGAAGAAATAGACTACTTTCCTACAAATTCAGATGATTTAAAAAAATGTAAGCCAATCTTCAAAAAATTAAAAGGTTGGCAATGTTCAACTGCAGATTGCAGAAAACTATCTGATCTCCCAGAGAATGCTATGAATTATCTAAGATTTTTAGCTGAATTAATGGAGGTACCAATTGCCATTGTCTCGTTGGGGGCGAATAGAGATCAAACTATAGTAATTGAAGACCCAATACATGGTCCTAAAAGAGCACTGCTAAGGTAAGTTAGTTCCAAATTAATGAAGGAATCCTTTAGACATTTTGGACATAAAAAATTCGATCTCATTGGTCTGGGCAACGCAATAGTAGATATTATTGTAAATATTGAAGATGAGTTTCTTGAGATAAATAATCTGGATAAAGGATCAATGAATCTAATTAATTCTGATGAATCTCAGAGATTGTTAGAAAATTGCAAAGTGATCAAACAAATTTCAGGTGGGTCCTCAGCAAATACAGTTGTTTCTTTAGCAGAATTAGGCAATCATGTGCAGTTTATAGGAAGAGTGAAAAATGATCAATTTGGGAATTTCTTTTCTGACGATATAAAAAAAAGTAAAACTATATTTAATACTCCACCTACTATTGAAGGCGCTCCAACAGCTCATTCAATCATTTTGGTTACACCAGATGCACAAAGAACCATGTGCACTTACCTAGGAGCATCTGTAGAGTTTGAACCAAAAGACATTGACTTTACTGTAATTAAGGAAAGTAAATACTTATATTTAGAAGGATATTTATGGGACAGCGAATTAGCTAAAAAAGCTTTTATTAAAGCCTCCCAAATTGCAAAACAATCTAATACAAAAATAATCCTTTCTTTGTCTGATTCATTTTGTGTAGATAGACATCGTGAGAGTTTCTTGGAATTAATTTATGAATATATAGATATTGTTTTTTGTAATGAATCCGAGGTGTTAAGTCTATTTAAAAATGATAAATTAGCAAGCTGCCAAGAAGACCTATCTTCCTTATGTGAATTAGTCATAGTAACTCTTGGGAGCAATGGTTCTCTCATCATTAACAAAAATAATGTTGAAATAATTGAGTCAATAACAAAAGGCAAGATTATTGATACTACAGGAGCGGGAGATATCTATGCAGGAGGATTTATCCATGGACTAATAAACAATTGTTCCCTCAAAAAATGCGGAGAGATAGCTTCAATATGTGCGGGGCAAATAATTACGCAATTAGGATCTAGAACAGATATTGATCTTAAAGAGTTAATAAAATAGATTTAATCAAATAGTCTTATTTAACCAATCATAATATTGCATTTCAGCATGATATTTTTTGTAAATAATTTGAGGGACATCATATGTGGAATTTTTATTTACGAAATCAATTAAACAATCTTTAAATTCTAGTTTACTTTTTATTGTAATTTCAAACTCTTTAGTTTCTTCAATATCATCATCCCACTTATAAATTGAAAAAATTTGCTTTATTGAAACACAAGCTGCAAGTTTATTTTGTATTAGTAATTTAGCCATTCTCAAAGCATTTGCGTTACTTGATTCAGTTGTGATCATAACTAATACTTCCATAATGAATTAAATATCAATATTTTTTAATTATGTGATTTATCAAATTGTGATATTGATCAAAAGAGTAAGAATAATCATTTTTAACTTTCGGCCTTTTAACCAAAAATAACTTCATCTTACTTCCAGAAACTATACTCTCCCAGTTTTTCTGAGAATAACTTCCAGATTCTCTGCATAGCACATAATCTATCTCCCAAAAATCACAAAGTTTTTTTTCTAAAATGCTTTTATTATTTTTACTCGGTTCAAGTATCGCTACGTTTGAATTTTTGATACATGATCCAAAAGCTTTTGTAATACTCTCAGGGGTTGGAAGTACCCTTGTAAATACATTGGCTTTACAATTCATATAATAACTAGCTGTATCGTTAAGGAATCTTGATCCTATTGCAAGAAGAATATTCTTATTTTCTATCTCAACATTACTTATATCCTTTAAATGATCAATATATAAAAAATTATTAGTGTCATTACTTAGAGATTTCCTCTCAAATAGTAAAAGAGGTGTATTAATTTCTTTACATGCATTATTAAGATTTTTAGAAATTATTACGGCAAACGGATGAGTAGCATCGACAACGCATGCGATTTTATTTTTATTTATGAAATTAATTATTTGATCTTTATTATTTAATTTCCCCGTAATGATATGTAACTTTGGATTTTCGATATAAGCTTGCCCTGCTTTATAAGTTAAAACACTTGCAAAGACTGAATAATTAAGTTCAAGAAGCCTATTAGCTATTGCAGGTCCATCCGAAGTTCCTGATAGGATCCAAACATTTTTATAGCAATTTTTTTGATTCTGCATCAGTATGTCTTTAATTAAATAGTAAGTAATGAATCATTGTTTAATTCAGGCGGTCATTAATAGCGCTCCCCAAATGAGGTATACCAAAGAAAACCAAACTCCAATTGCAGAAATGATTGTTAATTTTAAAGGATTACGTAGTGAAGATCCAACCAGAGATCTCAAGATCATAGGATGGGGAAATATTGCCCAAGAGATGGTAGATGAACTTGAGGAGGGGCAAAATATTGTTATTGAGGGACGTCTGAAGATGAATTCTGTCACTAGAAAAGACGGAACAAAAGAAAAGCAACCAGAACTAACAGCTTCAAAAATTCATCAAATATCGCCTGTTGATGTTATTAAGTCTGATCAAAAAGAAAATAATGAGTCATTTGAAAATAAAGAAACCGCCAAAAAATCTAGTTGGGATAGTTCACCTTTAGTCCCTGAAGTGGACGAAATACCTTTTTAAATCAAATATCAACATTATTTTCTTGAACACTTATAATTAGTTTGCTTATTTTTCTTTCAAGCGCGGCAAGTTCGCTTCTGATTTCTGGCCATTTACCCTTATCAAGATTTTCTAGTAGCCATGCTCTATCTTGATCAAGTTTAAAAATTAAATCTCCTTGATTTGCAGTATTAGGATCTTGCATAATACTTGTTAGCCCATTTAAAACTCATTCTACTAAATCAAAATGAAGAAATACTTATCGCCTGGAAACTTAATCGTAACCGCTGGGGGTATATTAGCTTTTGTTGGAATGACTGCTTATTTCACAGACTCAGTGAATTTAAGCGTACCTACTTTTTTTTATGGAGTACCTATTTTCCTAATTGGCTTAGGCTTAAAGACTTCCGAAATACCTCCTGTAGAGTTATTTGACAAGAATAATTTTGCGACAAATAAATTTAATAGACCAAAAGAACTAACAGCATTAGTTAAAGATGTTACAAGATGGAGGTATGGGATAAAAGCTCATCTTGAATCGTCATTAGAATCTTTAAATTTGTGGGACGAGGATAACCCCCCTCAATTAAAAGAAATAGAAGAAATTACAAAGGAAGAAAAAAATGGTCTCAGAATGCGTTTCGAATTAAACGCTGTCCCTCTTGAAAAATGGATTGAAAAACAAGAAAGACTGAATAGGTTTTTCGTCAAAGGTCTTGAATCAGAATTTATTATCGACGATAATAAAAAAGAATTTGATTTTATTCTCTTTTATTGAATATAGGGATATATTTGTAAAAACCTAATTTCTCAATTCAATCAAGTTTTAATGAATTTTAATAATGAATGATTCTCAAAGAGTATCGATATTAAGCGAAGCACTTCCATATATACAAAGTTTCTCAGGTAGAAAAATTGTTATCAAGTATGGTGGTTCTGTTATGGAGAATGATAATTTAAAAAATGCTTTTTTTAGAGATATTGCACTTTTATCGACCGTTGGGGTTTGTCCGATAGTAATTCATGGAGGTGGACCAGAGATTAATAATTGGTTAAAGAAATTAGAAATATCTCCTAAATTCGAAAATGGATTAAGAATTACTGATCAAAAAACAATGGAAATTGTCGAGATGGTTCTAATGGGTAGAGTTAACAAACAAATTGTAAAAGGGATTAATAAAACTGGATCCTTAGCTGTAGGGATATCGGGTCTTGATGGCAACTTAATTCAATCTAGAGAACTAGGAGATGGGAGCCATGGGTTAGTGGGAGAGGTTACAAAAATCAATCCTGACATATTAGATCCTCTTATTTCTAAAGGATACATCCCAATTATTTCTAGCATTGGATCAACCTTGGAGGGTATTTCCCATAACATTAATGCAGATTTTGTTGCTGGAGAAATTGCTGCTGCAATAAATGCAGAAAAACTTATTCTTCTTACTGATACTCAAGGGATTTTAAAAGAAAAAGATAACAAAAATAGTCTTGTTGAAAAAACTAATCTCAAAGAGGCAAGGGATTTTATTGATAAAAAAATTGTGACTGAAGGTATGATTCCAAAGACAGAATGCTGTATAAGAGCTTTAGCCCAAGGAGTCAAAGCAGCTCACATAATTGATGGAAGAATAGAACATTCATTACTTCTTGAGATTTTTACAAATTCCGGTATAGGTACAATGATAGTCGCCTAACCCATGAAAACTTATGAGCAAGTTTTAGAAAAAGTAGAACTTGCTTTAGCTAAAGGTGAGTATCATTATTGCATTGAATTTCTTTTGCCCATAATCGAATCATTTCCTTTATCGAGCAAAGAGGGAGTAAATTTAAGAACAATCTTAATTACTGCTCTATGTGGTATCAATAAAAGAGAGGAGGCTAAAAGGTTTTGTAAAGAACTTCTAAAATCTTACGATAATAAGACGAGAGAAAATGCAAAATATTTGATGGAAGTTATAGACTCTCCTGATATTAAAAAGCCTGAAAATTGGAACGTACAGTTTGAAAGCGACCCATCACTCAATAAAAAATCTCTTAACTCACTACGAAAAAAAAGAGAAGTATTGAAGAAAAAAAAATTTATTAATATAACTGAGACACCAACTGGTGAAACAAAACCATTTCAGAAAGGCTTTTCACTGATCATTTTTTTAATACTATTATTATTAATTCCACTTTTAAGTGGCTGCGTAAAAATTGAGGATACCCTTGATCTTAGTGAACTTGATTCAATAACTAATAATTTAGTGATAGAGAGTAAATATATAAAGAAATTTCCTTGGCAATTAAAATTTGAAGAGAAGATGAAAGATATTTTTCCTGACGCAGAAATTGAACAAGACGAATCAACCTTTTCTTTGAAACATAAAAATCTTAATTTAGAGGATACAAAGCAAGTTCTTAAAATCACCCAAAATACAGCTGGAGAGTTAGCGGGAGAATCAACAAATATAGAAATTAATACTACTCAAAAAAACTTCATTTTTTTTAAAAAATACTTTTACAGGTTAGATTTGGATCTAAATTCTATTAAAGGCATTGATAATTTAGAACTCATTTTCAAAATTATTCACCCTAATAAAGCTATCCTTACCGAGAAAAATAATTTAAATTTAGAAATCACAAAAAATCTAATAATTTGGGATTTAAATCAAGGGCAGATAAATAGTCTTGAATTTTCTTTCTGGAGCCTCAATAAACTCTTGATTGGGATATCTATTATTTTAATCATTATAGTATTGGCTTATTTATTAAGATTATATAGATTTAAATTAGGTTCAGATTTGCCTCAACTTCCATCAAAGTAATTACAACTCTGCTGGATTAACATCTATTGTTAAAAAAACATTTTTTGGAATAAATTCCCATAATATTGATCTATCAGGTAAAGGTATCTTTGTTCCTTCAGGACCATGTATTAATATCTGCCATCTAAATTTTTTACCGACTTTAGCTATTAAACTAGGGGCAGGACCAATTAATTTCCAGTTCTTTTTCTCACAAAAACTGATTAGATATTTTGCTAATTTTATTGCAATTGACTCAGTTAATTCATAATTTTCACCTGATAATTTAAGTAGGCAAATTGTGCAAAATGGGAATAAATTAGCATCCTTTCTCAATCTCGAGTTTTCAATTAAGAATCTTTCATAATCTCTTTTTTGAAGATACGAAATCACTGGGTGGTTAGGTTTATATGTTTGAAAAATTACTTTCCCTTTTTTTTGTGCCCTGCCGGCCCTTCCTGCTACTTGCAAAAATAATTGTAATGATTTTTCTTCTGCTGAAATATCTGGGCGATGAAGCAACCCATCTGCTGCAATAACTACTGAAAGAGTAATATTGGGGATGTCAATACCTTTTGCCAACATCTGAGTACCGACAAGAATATCAGCATCACCTTTAGAAAACTTTGAAAGAATATCTCTATGACCATCCTTTCCTGAAGTTGTATCTCTATCAAAGCGAAGTACTCTTAAGTCAGGAAATTCTTCATTTAAAAACTCTATTACCCTTTGCGTACCAATTCCAAAAGGTTTAAAAGCAGTTGAATGACAATCTGGGCAACGATTGATCAATCTTGATTTATGATCACACCAATGACACCTTAACCATTTTTTCCCTTGTGATCCGAGATGAACTGATAAAGGAACGTCACAGTTGGGGCAATTTATTAAATATCCGCAATTTCTACAACTTAAAAATCCACTATGCCCCCTCCTAGGGATCAAAATTATTGCTTGCTCTTTTTTTAAGCGTAGTTGAGGAAGCAATTGTAATAATTCATTGGAAAAAATTTTCATATTTCCCTGCTTGAACTCATCCCGCATATCAATGATTTTTATTTCAGGAGTCTCACTACTCGATATCCTTTGAATCATTCTTACCAATTTAAAATTCCTTTCAAAAATACACTTTTTCCAAGTCTTCATTGATGGAGTTGCACTCCCAAAAATTAACTTTGCAGAATTCCTTTTTACTATTTCAATAGCAATCTCTCTTGCGTCATAGCAAGGCATAGGACTATCTTGCTTATAAGAAACATCATGTTCTTCATCCATTATTATTAATCCCAGATTTTTGATTGGAAGAAAAACTGCCGACCTTGTACCTATTACTATTAAAGGTTCATTAGCATTAAAAATTTTCTTCCAAACTAAAGTTCTATGATCGGGAGAGCAATTACTATGATATTCGTAAACGACATTATTAAATCGCCTATTAAACCTATCAACAAGTTGAGGAATTAATCCAATTTCTGGGGCTAGTATCAAACAACTTTTTTTCTTAAGGAATTGATCTTCAGCAATTCTCATATAAACTTCTGTTTTACCTGAACCTGTTTCGCCCCAAAGAAGTAATGCATCTCCTGGTTTCATTGTTTGAAATTCTTGAAATACAATTTTTTGCTCATTTGTAAGATTTGGTTTTTTTGTTGCGATATGATCTTTTAAAAAGGAATTTAATTTACTATTTATATTTTTTTTTCTTTTAGATTTAGCAAGATAATTTTTACTGACCATTGAGTTAATTAGAGTGTAATTAAAACCAGACTTTATTAATTCACTTTGCCAATTACCTTTTTTAGATAAAGTATCCATTAATAAAAATTCTTTTTTGGTTAATCCATTTTTCTTAATATCAAATTCTTTTTTAGTTTCAATCCATATTTGATCTTTTAAACCTTTAGAGAAATTTTTATATTTACCAATCCAGCCAGGAGGAAATGCAGTTTTAAACATTTTTAATTTACTAACCATATAAAAAGAGGCTAGGGAGTCTATCAATTGTCTCCAAGATTCATCAATTATTTTTTTCTGCAAAATACTTTCAACAAACAAATATCTTATGCTTTTTCCTCCAGTAATATTTGATTCATCATTATTGATTGTCGAAAAGTTTTTTTTGGAGATCACCAACCCATTCAATAATCGCCCCCTAAGTCTCACACTTACAATATCTCCAACTTCTACTCCTAGATTATTTCCATCTAAATAGTAAAAGCTTTCATTACTACTACCTATATCAAGCAAAATTTCGAATTTATAGGAGATATTTAATAACTGATTACTTGCCGGCTTCAAAACTTTTTCTTAGTATTGGATTGTTGAACATTCCACAAAGTGTTTTTTGCACATTGTAAGTATCCTGCTCTTAAGGGAGACATGAAGCTCTGATCATTGACTGAAAATTCAAAAATGATCTGCCTGTCTGAGAAATCCCAAGACTTTTTACTTTAGGTAATCTATAGCACTATTTAAATTTTTCAACAATTTAGAAAACTTTTCTTATTCTCATTTTGTAAAAAAGTTTTTAAACATTAAGGGGACTTTACTACTAAATGTTCAAATTAGCCCTAAATAAAATTTTATCTAGTTAAATTCACCGTAGAAAGGAGTAAATTATGTGTCCAGTCGCAGCAGAATCAAAGAATTCCAAGCCTAGTTCAAAAAAAAAGATCAATAAAAAAATTAATACAAATTTAGAAACAGTAGTTGAAGAAGATAGTAATAAAAATAATCAAACTTTACAGAAATCTGCTGAGTTAAACGAAAGCAATATTGAAAATAACAATAATGAATTTAGTGATGCTGAAGAAGATAAAGGTCTCGGGAATATAAAGCTTGGGCCAAAAGGTATCTACACTGAAGATTCAATAAGAGTTTATCTCCAAGAAATTGGAAGAATTAGACTTTTAAGACCAGATGAAGAAATTGAGCTTGCAAGAAAAATTGCTGACTTACTCCAATTAGAAGAGCTAGCAACTCAATATGAGTCTGAAAAAGGGCATTTCCCATCTGTAAGAGAATGGGCCGAGTTAATAGATATGCCTCTTCCTAAATTTAGAAGAAGACTTCTCTTAGGGCGCAGAGCTAAAGAAAAAATGGTTCAATCAAATTTAAGATTAGTTGTTTCCATTGCTAAAAAATATATGAACAGAGGTTTATCATTTCAAGATTTAATCCAAGAAGGAAGTTTGGGTTTAATTAGGGCAGCGGAAAAATTCGACCATGAAAAAGGTTATAAGTTCTCTACATATGCAACTTGGTGGATTCGCCAAGCCATTACAAGAGCAATTGCGGATCAAAGTAGAACTATTAGATTGCCAGTTCACTTATACGAGACAATATCCAGAATTAAAAAAACTACAAAAGTTCTTAGCCAAGAATTTGGCAGGAAACCTAGTGAAGAAGAAATCGCTGAGAGTATGGAAATGACAATCGAAAAATTAAGATTTATAGCTAAAAGTGCACAACTTCCTATTTCTTTAGAAACTCCAATAGGAAAAGAAGAAGACTCAAGACTAGGAGACTTTATAGAGGCTGATATAGAAAATCCAGAGCAAGATGTTTCTAAAACTTTACTAAGAGAAGATTTGGAAGGAGTATTAGCCACTCTTAGTCCAAGAGAAAGAGATGTTCTCAGATTGAGATATGGAATTGATGATGGAAGAATGAAAACTCTTGAAGAAATTGGCCAGATTTTTGATGTGACAAGAGAAAGAATTAGACAAATAGAGGCAAAAGCCCTAAGAAAACTTAGACATCCAAATCGAAATGGGGTTTTAAAAGAATATATAAAATAAAAAAAGTTAAATATAATATTCAGCACTAAAAACTGGCAAAATAATAGCTTAAGATAGATTCGACTTAATTTTCAATTCAAACTCAAAACAATATTTAATGACTAATTTTAAGCTAAAAATAGCTAGTAGAAGAAGTAAGCTAGCAATGGTTCAAACTTTATGGGTTAAAGATCAACTAGAAAGGAATATTCCCAATTTAGAGGTATCTATAGAGGCTATGGCAACTCAAGGTGACAAAATCCTTGATGTAGCCTTAGCAAAAATAGGCGACAAAGGTTTATTTACAAAAGAACTTGAAGCACAAATGCTCGTAGGCCATGCAGATATAGCTGTACATTCTCTGAAAGATTTACCAACCAATTTGCCTAATGGCCTTAAATTAGGATGCATTACAAAAAGGGAGGATCCTGCAGATGCTTTAGTAGTAAATAAAAAAAATCACTGTTATAAACTAGAAACCTTACCTGAAGGTTCGATTGTTGGAACAAGCTCTCTAAGAAGACTTGCACAATTAAGAAATAAGTACCCACATCTTGTTTTCAAAGATATCAGGGGAAATGTTATTACAAGAATTGAAAAATTAGATGCAGGAGAGTTTGATTGTATAATTCTTGCGGCCGCTGGTTTAAAGAGATTAGGCTTTGAATCAAGAATTCACCAGATTATCCCAAGTGAAATTTCCCTTCATGCCGTTGGCCAAGGAGCACTAGGCATTGAATGTAAATCTGATGATAAAAAAGTTTTAGAAATTATAAATATCTTAGAAGATAAACCCACCAGTCAAAGATGTCTAGCAGAAAGGGCTTTTTTAAGAGAGCTTGAAGGTGGATGCCAAGTCCCAATAGGTGTGAATAGTAAAATTCAGAATGAACAACTTTGCCTTACTGGCATGGTTGCATCTCTTGATGGAGAAAGGCTTATTAAAGATCAATATATTGGCAATATTAATGATCCTGAAGAAGTAGGCAAAGAACTAGCTAAAAAATTAAAGCAGCAAGGCGCCGAAGAAATACTAAGCGAAATATTTGAAAAATTTAGAGAAAAATAAAATTTATTAATTTACTAATTTAGGATCAATTTCTTTTTTGTACCTCTCTTCACAATCTTTAATCACTTGAACAGCTTCTTCTATCCCAAAAAAACCATTTACAGTACATGTTCCTGGTTTTTTTAGATCTTTGTAGTGCTCCCAGTAATACTTTGTTTCTTTTAACCAATGATCTCCAAGGTCTTCATAACTTGAGATATGATCCATTCTTTTATCATCCGCGAGAACCGCTATTACCTTATCATCGACCTCTCCACCATCATCAAATTTCATCACCCCAATAATCCTTGATTCCACAATAGATCCAGGTATCAATGGCTCAGTTACTCCAACAATTTCTACATCAAGTGGATCTCCATCTTCATCCCATGTCCTTGGAATACATCCATAAGCAAAAGGATACGCAAGTGATGAATAACCTACCCTATCAAGTTTAAGATGGCCTGTTTCTGTAATTAATTCATATTTATTTATGGTATTGGAGTTCAATTCAACAATAGTGTTTATTATTGTATTTGAGCTATCAGTGAAAGCATTTAGTATGTGCAATAAATTGGGGGTAACCCTGCTTGGGGGCTGATTTAGATTTGCCATCAAGAAATTATTTTTATTTATCTTACATCCTCACACCTAACCAAATTCTTTAAAAGTAATGTTTCAGCAAAAATCATTTATTTTAGACCTTAAATGATTAATAAAATAGTTTGGCGATAGTTCTTCATTAGTTACAGCTCTTACCAACTCCATACAATTAACTGATCTACCATATTCATGTATATTATTTTTTAACCAAAAGATGATCTTTTGATATTCACCATTTTCAATTAAGTTGTCAATCAAACCTATGTCTCTTTCCATTTGAGAAGATATTTGCGCACTTATAACATGTCCTAACAAATATGAGGGGAAATATCCAAACGCCCCTTCACTCCAATGAACATCTTGAAGACAACCTTCTGAATCATTAGATGGTTTAATTCCTAGGAATTCATCATATCTTTTATTCCATTCTGTTGGAATATCTTCGGCGGGTAACCCTCTTTCAATTAAATCTATTTCAAGTTCGGTTCTTATTAATATGTGTAAGCCATAAGTTAATTCATCCGCTTCAACCCTATTTAATCCTGCTTCCAAATGATTAATAGATTTCCATAGTTCTAAATAATTATTAAGAGAACATCCAGCCGAAACAAATTTGTTAAAAAATCTTTTTGAAAAAGATTTGGATTTAACTATTCTATTTTCCCAAAATAAAGATTGACTTTCATGAATTCCCATAGAGGTTGCTTGACCTAAAGGCCAAGCAAACCATTGATGACTTTGAGATGGCAAACCCTGCTCATAAATAGAATGCCCCCACTCATGCGCAGTTGCTAAAAAACTTGATAATGGTTCACCTTCAACAATTCTTGTCGTAATCCTGTAATCATTAGGCCCTAATGTTATCGAAAAAGGATGGGGAGATTTACCTACAACAACTAGATCTTTATCTCTCCCAAACTCATCAAGTAATTGAGAACATAAACTATGTTGAGATTCTGGACTCAAATCCCAGTGATATTTCTTAGATTTATTAATCCCTCTAATCAACTCCGGGAGAGTTTCTTTCAAAGGCTGAAACATTTTATTCAGCCACTTTAAAGTTAATTCAGGCTCAAAGGGTTGGGCTAAAGTTTCCCATGGTGAATATTGATCTGATATCTGTTTTGCCTCTTCAATCCGCAATTTAACTAATTCTTCAAAGAAGGGAAGAAAAATTTTAAAATCTGATTTTTCCTTAGCTTCTTGCCAGCTTTCATACCCTTTAGATTTCGCCTTTGCTAGAGACTCAACTAATTTAGGATCTAAATTTCTTTCTCTATGAAATTCCTTCAATAAAAGACTAATATTTCTTTCTTTATCTTTTATGAAAAGTTGATTATCGAAATTTCTTTCAATATCTGCTAGTTCATTTTTAGCAGATTGTATTAAATTAGAAAATTCCTCAGAAGAATTTCTTTCATGTAATACTTTTGCAATGTAAGTAAGTTGTTCAGACCTCCAAGAAGCACCTTTCTTTGGCATTCCAGTATTCTGATCCCAATAAAGTGTATTTTGGATTGAACCTAATATTTGTGTTTCTTTAAGGTAAGCACCCAGCTTATTCCAATGAGTTTCAGCCAAAGATTTAAATGGAAATTAAATTTATCTTAAGATAAAAATTTTAATGTCTGCAGAAAAACATGCATCTTTATCCATAATAGGATATTGATTAATTAAGTTTTAACTTATATGGAACAAATATTTTCAAAATTAAAATTTATAACCCATGGCGAGGGTTTTATTGATATTACAAATGATTTAAATTTATGTGTTGAAAAAAATAATTTTCATTCAGGAATTTTAAATTTAACTTCACTTCATACAAGTTGCAGTTTAACTATTAATGAGAACGCAGATCCAAATGTACTGAGGGACCTAAAAAAGTATATGCAATCAATAGTTCCCTATGATTCCTACTTAAGCTTATCAAAAAATAGAGAAGAAATATCCTATAAACATTATCAAGAAGGAGCTGACGATATGCCAGCACATATTAAAACATCCCTAACAAACACTTGTTTATCTTTGAGTTTTCAAGACGGGAAAATTATGCTTGGCACATGGCAAGCAGTTTATTTATGGGAACATCGATTTAATCAAAAGGAAAGAATAATTAATGTACATATAATTGGTGAGAAAAAGTAAGATATTTATAATGTAATAAGTCAGATTTCTTATTTAATGGAACCCTACATTTTGCAAGATGAAGAATTGAATGAATTAGTTGTCAAAATACCTGGCTGGGAAATTAAATCTAAACAAATCCAAAGAGAATTTAACTTCGCTAATTTTATTGAAGCCTTTGCTTTTATGACTAAGGTTGCTTTAATCTGTGAAAAATATAATCATCATCCTAACTGGGAAAATGTTTATGCAAAAGTAATAATTAAATTAAATACACATGATCTAGGAGGTATTACTAATTTGGATCAAACATTAGCTTCGGAAATCAACAAAATTTTCGATCAATAAAAATATAAACTTGTTTTCAACTATTCAAAATGTCTAAAAATTTATTGCCAGTTACTATTATTAGTGGATTTTTAGGTTCTGGCAAAACTACACTTCTAAATCATATTTTAAAAAATCAAGTTGGTATTAAAACAGCTGTTTTAGTCAACGAATTTGGAGAAATCGGAATAGATAATGACTTAATAATAGAAGGCTCAGAAGATATGATCGAATTAAATAATGGATGTATATGTTGCTCTATCAATGGCGAATTATTAAATACCGTATCCAAAGTTTTAGAAAGAGCTGAAAAATTAGACTATTTGATTGTTGAAACAACTGGATTAGCGGATCCATTACCAGTAGCCATGACTTTTGCGGCTGGTGATCTAAGAGAAAATGTAAGATTAGATTCGATAATAACTGTCATTGATGGAGAAAATTTTGATTTTGAAATTGATAATACAAGTGTCGCCTATTCTCAAATTTTATACGGAGATATCCTTCTTCTTAATAAATCTGACTTAGTAAATGAAAAACAATTAAAGAAAATAGAGGAGTTTATAAATAAAATAAAAAAAGAACCAAGGATTTTGAGATCAACTAATAGTGAAGTTGCATTACATACAATAATGAGTGTGGGTCTATTTGAGACGGATACTTTTGAATTAGAGAAAAATAAAAAAAATCACGATCACTCTTCTCATTCCCACGATCACTCTTCTCATTCCCACGATCACTCTTCTCATTCCCACGATTTGATCAATAATATCGAGGGTTTTACCTCAGTTTCATATGAGACATTTGAACCATTCTCCTTAAGGAAGTTTCAATATTTCTTAGATAATCAAATCTCGCAAAATGTATTTAGGGCGAAAGGAATATTGTGGTTTATGGAAAGTGATAGAAAACACATTTTTCACCTATCTGGAAAACGATTTTCTCTAGATGATGAAGAATGGACAAAAGAAAAATCTAACAAGATAGTATTAATTGGTAAAAACTTAGATCATCAAACTATTAAGAATCAACTTTCATCATGTAGATTTAGTACAGATTAGTGTTTACATATTAGGATTTAATTAATTTTTGAAAATACTTATTAAAGGATTTAAAAAGCCATTAACCGAATTAAAACTTTTTTATTTTACTTCGTTTATTGTCGCACTTTTAGTAATCATTCCAATCTCCAATTTTCTTCTTGAAGGAGTCCAATATGTTGTAAGTGGGAATTTTTCATTAGGCATTACTGGAGGAGAAGAGGTATTAGAAACTTTAAAAGTTTTAGTACTAACAAGTTTTTTTGGAGGAGGATTAGGCACTTTAAATGGATGGTTACTTTCAAATTGTGATTTTAAGTTCAGAAAAGTTCTCCGAATTTGTCAGCTAGTTCCACTTGCTGCCCCAGCATATTTAATGACAGCTGTTTTACAGGATTTGGGAAGTATTTTTGGATATCAAGTAACAGGTTTATGGTGGGGGGTATTAATACTTTCAATCTCTACTTATCCATATGTATTCATTCTTGCTAACGAAAGTTTTAATAAATTTGGAGTCAATCAAATCAATGCAAGTAGAGGATTAGGAGTTGGGCCATGGAGGAGCTTCTTTAAAATCGCTTTTCCAATGGCGTTACCAGCACTAATAACAGGAATCAGTTTGATGTGTATGGAAGTAATGAATGAGTTAGGTACATTTGCATTATTAAATATTCCAAGTATTTCTACAGGTATAGCCGAAAATTGGATAATTGAGGGTAATCCAAAAAGTGCTATTGGACTTTCTTTGGTAGCCTTATTAATCATTTTCACTTTAATTATTTTTGAAAAATTCTCCAGAAGAAAATCAAAGAGGTGGAGTGAAAATCCTGCATCAAAAGATTCTCAAGGTTGGGAATTAAAAAAAACCAGAGCTCTTTTAGCAATAACCATATCGTTATTTCCTCCAGTTTTCTCTTTTGGAGTTCCTTGTTTTTGGGTTCTGCTCAATATCGATCAAATTCAAAAAGGATTATCTATAGAATTACTTACCTTATCATTTAGAACAATAAGTCTAGGATTTTTTACTGCATTAATAACGATGCTATTCTCTCTAATAATTTCCTTAGCCAGACGCCCAAATAAAAGCTTATTACTAGGAATAATGACAAACCTTGCGGGAATAGGTTATGCAATTCCAGGCACTGTATTAGCTTTATCTTTAATAAGCATTTCTTCTTCAAGATTTAATTTCATCGCTATTTGTCTACTAATTTGGGGTTATCTTGTCAGATTTCTAACTATTTCTAAGGGTTCTATTGATTCAAGTCTTGAGAGAATCTCTCCAAATCTTGATGAAGCAGCACTTGGACTAGGAGAGGATTGGCTTGGCATCATCAAAAGAATTCATCTACCTCTTCTCCAGGGACCAATATTCGTAGGCTCACTTTTAGTTTTTGTAGACACGATAAAGGAATTACCCATAACCTTTATTTTAAGACCATTCGATTTTGATACATTATCTGTGAGAATTTATCAATATGCTGGAGATGAAAGAATGGTAGAAGCAATATTACCAGCTATTCTTATTATGACTTTAGGCCTTATCGCATCAATGACATTAATACCAAATTTAGAGAAAAAAAACTAAATTCTTTTAGATAGTTTTTTTATTAAGAAAGGTAAGCTTAACATCAAATCTGCCGAGGTTGATATAACCCTAAAATAAATTAAGCAAATGATAATTATATTTTGTGGAATACTTTTGCCAACAAAAAAAAGGAAGCAGGCCTCAAAAACACCTACTCCTCCAGGGGCCGTAGGCACTACCAATCCTAAAGACCATGACAAAGAAAAGATTACTAATAAAAATATGCTATTCAAAGTATTACTTATATAAAAAGTATTTAAGCAAATATAAAAACCGATAAATTTAGATAAAACAAACCCAATTTCAAGTATTAAAGCTCTAGTAGGGAAAAAAGAAATTATGTTTATTCTCTTTTCAAATTGGTCTTTTGAATTTGGAAGTTTCAAAACCTCAAATACTTTTCCTTTAATAGACCCTATTCTTTTTAATATAAAATAAATTAATTTTCTGTTTAAAAATACCAAAGGGAAAATTAAAAAAAAATAAATTGGAGAAAAAATTAATCCCAGTGATGCCAATATAAAAGATCCACTCAACATAAAATAAGGTTCTATTAAAGTCGAATAAAAAGCAATCTGAGGATTACTTATTTTTTTTATAAAATTAAATCTTTCTACAAAATGCCAAATTCCTCCTGGAACGTATTTAAGTATATTTGTTAAAACATAAAAAGAGACTAGATTATTACTTTTAAACTCTTTCCCGAACCATTTAACGATATATTTCCATGCATAAGCGTTCAGGTAAATACTTAAAACACAAAATAAAAAAGATAAAAATAGATAAATTCCATCTCTTTCTAAATTAATATCAAAAGAAATTTGATCAATATTTTCAAAAAAATAAATGCAAAAATATGACAAGCTTGAAATAAAGAAAATACTCTTTAATCCACCAAAATTTATTTTTTTAAGGGATTTGAAATATGGTTGATTATTTGTATTAAATCTCATTTCCAGTTTTCAAATGCTTTGAATTTCTTACTTGACTCCTTTATTATTTTTCTTATTTCGTAAGTTGATATTTGATGCTTTAACATTAATCTCAAAACCTCATCATTTTCTGGTTTCATATTTATTGATCCATCAGGTTTCAAAGTTTGTTTAACTTTTATATTTCCAAAAGTCGTTGAACATTCCCCCCTGCGTCTAAGTAATATCCACCTAGATTGGGTCCTTTCACGAACCCCAATTGTGCTGGAATAATCAAACCATAAGCGTCTAAAATGTTCTTTTTTCTCAATGGGCAAGATCGCTTGAATAGAAAATCCAATCCTATTTTTTTTCATATTAATAGCTTGATAAGAAACGTCGTAAGCCCCCTCAATTCTCAGTTTCTCCACAAAATTAGATATATCTTCGGGTGTTTGATCATCAATCCATGCTTCTTGAATAGATATCTCTTCACACTTTGGACTAATAAGTTCATTATCTTTTATGGAAGAATCCTCAAATGAAGTAATTTTATAAACTCTCACCAAATTAGGAAATGGAAATTTTAGGTTACCAATGCCTACTCCATAAGAGTTAATAGAAAATTTTAAAGGAGATTCTCGATAGTCGACTAAATTAGCAAGTAAAGCAATACCAGTTGGTGTGGAGAGTTCACCCTCTATAAAGTCACGGTTTGATAAAACCTTAATTTTTTTTTGTCTTATTAGCTCTATTACAGCAGGAGGTGGTACAGATAATTTTCCATGTTCAGTTTGAACAAAACCTTTCCCCAACATTGGTTCATTACAATAAACCTTCTTTGGATTTAAGTAATTCAATGCAGCACATACTCCAATTATATCGACCAGTGAATCTATAGCTCCAATTTCATGAAAATGAACTTCATCAGATTTAATGCCATGAACTTTTCCTTCCGCAATTGCTAAAGATTCAAATACTTCATAAATTATTTTTTTTAATTTATCTTCTAAGTGGCCATTTAAAATAAGTTCCTTGATACTTCTCCATGTTCTTTTAATAGGATTGCAGTCAATATTCTCAACTTTTGCCTTGATGCCTCGGATTGAACAACTTTTTGATTCCTTAAAGTCTAGTTGATATAGATCCTTTAATCCCAGATCAATAAGTGGCTGTTCAATAACTTTTTTAGGCACCCCTAAATCATAAAAAGCTCCTAATAACATATCTCCAGAAATACCAGGAGAACATTCAATTAAAACATCATCCATAAATCAAAGATTTCTTAACTGGTAAAATTGCGGTGAAATCAACCTTTCATTCTAGTTATTTTTAGAAAGATTTTTTTCAATCACTTCGTACTTCATTAATTGCAAAGAATTTCCTTCTCTGTTGATATCTAAACTTACGAAGCTATGCAAAAGTTCAAGAGAAAGCTCTCCTTTTATAGCTAATTTAAAATTTTTATTTTTTAAATTTTTTGACTTTATAGTAGGGCAGATTTTAATAACAATTTCTTTATTATGAGTGTTAACAAAAACTAATTCTCCTCTAACAGAAAAATAATTATCTTTTAGATCTAATTCTTCTAATAATTTTGAGAAGTTAGTTTTTGAAGAATCATTGGGGAAATCATTCAGTTGATAGGGATCCCATATGCCTGCAACCTGTAAATGCAAGTTTTGAGTATTTTTATTCTTTGGATAAACAATCCAATAATAACTTTTCTTTAAATCAATATGCTTTTTTAAAAGTGATAATGCTTTGCCAAGAACTACTGTTTCAATTTTTTCGTCTTTGTTGTCAATTAAAAAGCCTCTATTTAATTGCTCATTAGTAATAGGAGTAAATTTAGCATTAATAATACCGATTGCTCTGTGCTGTAATTGGTTAGTAACTTTTGGGATAGGGTTTTTTAACATATTGAAAATTTGAGAATAACAATTTAGCGTATTAAATTTCTAAATTTTCCTCCAAACTATTAAAAGACCTTAACGCATCATCAATTGCATCAGAAGGATCAGTCGCATAATTCAAACTATTTTGTCTCCGAATCATTTCCACAAGTTCAAAAGGATTAGTTGGAAGAGCTGAACTATCATCTTCTGTTTTAGTTGAGGTATCGATTTCTAATTCTTCAAATAAATATTCAGCATTTAGGTAATCACTTTTTAAGGGAATTAGTAAAGTAAAAAAAATTACAACCGTAATTGGTTTAAAAACGTTTTTGCAAAAGTAATTTTTCATTTTATTTAATTTCAAAATTCTTTAACACGAAAGATTTCTTGCTAATTTAATTTTACATAATTTGGTAGAAATTTGTTAATAGCAACTTGGAATGTTAACTCTATAAGAACCAGACTTTCACAAATATTAGATTGGATTAATCAATCCAATCCAGATATTCTATGTTTGCAGGAAACAAAAGTGATGGACGATAGTTTCCCTATTGAACCTTTTGAAAAATTAGGATACTCAGTAGAGATCTATGGACAAAAATCATACAATGGTGTAGCTATTATTTCCAAAATAAAGCCTGAAAATGTTAAAAAAGGATTCTATGGTTGTAATGACCCTACTCAAAATATCGAAATTTTCCAAGATCAAAAAAGATTGATTTCTGCTGATATTAATGGCATTAAAATCATAAATGTCTATGTTCCAAATGGATCTTCTCTAGAATCTAGTAAGTTCGAGTACAAAATTAATTGGTTAAATTGTTTAGCTTTATTTTTGGATGAGCAAGAAAAAAAAGGAGAATTAATTTGTCTTATGGGTGATTTTAATATTGCTCCATCTAACTTAGATATTCATGATCCAAAGAAATATGAAGGAGGAATAATGGCATCTGAGATAGAGAGAAGTGCACTAAATAATGTTCTGAAAAAAAGATTAATAGATTCTTTCAGGATTTATGAACAAAATACTGGCCATTGGAGTTGGTGGGATTACCGTAACAACGGATATGAATTAAATAAAGGTTGGAGAATAGACCATATATATATCAGCAAAGAACTGTCACCAAAACTTAAAAGTTGTGTCATAGACAGCTCTCCTAGAGGTAATTTGCGTCCAAGTGATCATGCCCCAGTAATGATAGATCTTAACTTAAACGAAATAAATGCAGATTTTTTTGAGGATGAGGATAATTTCTTCGAAATATAAAAAAAATAAATTGAATTTCTTTAATGCTTGAAAACGCTTATTAATAAAGAGTTATCTAGAGTAATATTGTTTTTTTTCATGATTTCTTTAAAATTAATAATTTACAATCCAAACTATCGCAATAAAATTATCATAGTGTAGAGTTTCAATCTGATTGACAAAATTTTTACTTATTTCTAATTTAGAACATGACTAGATTTTTCTCAAAACATCATTTAGCTAAATTGTGACTGACATATTAAATTACACAAAATCAGAAAAAATTTTCTCTGCCGCCCAACAACTAATGCCAGGAGGAGTAAGTTCTCCAGTAAGAGCTTTTAAGTCTGTAGGAGGCCAGCCAATTGTTTTTGATAGAGTCAAAGGTCCTTTTGCTTGGGATGTTGATGGAAATAGATATATTGATTACATAGGCAGCTGGGGACCTGCTATATGTGGACATGCCCACCCTGAAGTTACAACTGCATTACAGGAGGCAATTGAGAAAGGCACTAGCTTTGGTGCTCCATGCGTTCTAGAAAACCAACTTGCTGAAATGGTAATAGATGCAGTCCCATCTGTAGAAATGGTTAGATTTGTCAATAGTGGAACTGAAGCATGCATGGCTGTTTTGAGACTTATGCGAGCATTTACTGGAAGAGATAAAGTTATTAAATTTGACGGTTGTTATCACGGTCATGCAGATATGTTTTTAGTAAAAGCAGGATCAGGTGTGGCCACTCTGGGTTTGCCAGATTCTCCAGGTGTTCCAAGAACAACAACTGCCAACACACTTACTGCTCCCTACAATGACCTTGAAGCAGTAAAAAAATTATTCTCTGAAAATCCTGATGCCATTTCAGGAGTTATTCTTGAGCCTATCGTTGGTAATGCTGGATTTATTACTCCAGAGCCTGGATTCTTAGAAGGATTAAGAGAATTAACCACTGAGAATGGATCCTTATTAGTTTTTGACGAAGTAATGACTGGTTTCAGAATAAGTTATGGAGGAGCTCAAGAAAAGTTTGGGGTTACTCCTGATTTAACAACCCTTGGGAAAGTAATTGGTGGAGGCCTTCCTGTTGGAGCTTATGGAGGCAAGAAAGAAATAATGTCAATGGTAGCCCCTTCAGGGTCGGTATACCAAGCAGGTACTTTGAGCGGCAATCCACTCGCAATGACTGCTGGAATAAAAACTCTTGAACTGCTCAAACAAGATGGTACGTACGATAAGCTTGATTCAACAACTTCTAGATTAATTGAAGGAATAATTCAGTCTGCAGAAAATAACGGTATTGCTATTAACGGTGGAAGTGTAAGCGCTATGTTTGGATTTTTCTTATGCGATGGACCAGTTAGGAACTTTGATGAAGCCAAAACAAATGATGCCGAACTTTTTGGTAAGTTGCATAGAGAAATGCTTTCACGAGGAATTTACCTAGCACCAAGTCCTTTCGAAGCCGGTTTTACATCACTAGCTCACAGCGAAGAAGAAATTGATAAAACCATTGAAGCTTTTGACGAATCTTTTAATGCAATTAAAAAATAATCATTTACTTATTTTCTTCCATGAAAGATAAGTAAATGATTAAAAAGTTTAGAAATATCTTTCCAAATTAATTATCTTTTACCACCAACTATTACTGGGGGAGTACCTCCTTCTGAACCTGGCAAGCCAGGAACAACCTGTGTACTTCCATCCCATTTGTCGAGAAATAATTTGAAAAGTACTTGATCGTCGAGACTTCTATTTAATGTCTCATATCTAAGTGCTTCTTGTTCTGCAATTTCAACTTCTGTTTTTGCTCTAAGTAATTGTTGACCAGCTATTTGCTTTTGTTCAATAGCAGCTCTATATTCTTCAGCGATCTCTAATCCAGTAAGATCTAAACTTTTAACATCTACGTAATCGAATGAATTAAGTTCTTTTGCAACAGTATCTCCTACTTTCTCAGAAATCACTGCGAATTCAGTAGCAATTGTTTCTAGCTCATATTGAGAAAAAACTGATTTAAGAGCTTTTAGTAAAGATGGCTGAACAATTTTCTGATAAACATCGCTATTTCTGCTTGCAATTGTTGCGAAAATTCTTCCTGCTTCGTTAGGTTTTACTGAGTACTTAACAGTGGCAGTAGCTCTAATAACTTGAAGATCTTTAGTTAAAGTTTCAAATTTTTCAGGTTGAACTTGCGTTTTTATATCAAATGGATATACAGACTGAATAAATGGAAGTTTAAAGTTTAAACCAGCTCTCCTAGAGGGTCCACTTACTTTCCCTAATGTTGTAACAACTGCAACTTGTCCTGAAGGCACAACAAAAAGAGATTGGGTAAGTAAAAGAAAGCCAGTAAAAGACAATACAATT
Organism: uncultured Prochlorococcus sp.; assembly: GCA_902544495.1. Classification (GTDB taxonomy): domain Bacteria; phylum Cyanobacteriota; class Cyanobacteriia; order PCC-6307; family Cyanobiaceae; genus Prochlorococcus_A. The sequence goes on along the minus strand of CACCCI010000002.1, from coordinate 12,242 downwards.
AAAAGGGTTGCCGTCCCACCAGGACCTGTTGGTGTGACATTTTTAAAGGATGTAGACATTAAATTTTTTCTTTTAATTAATCATATTTAAATAGACTAATTAGTGCATTAATAAGACATTTAATTAAAATATTTTTTTAATAATTGTGAATTTAAATACAGATATTTTTAGTGGATATTTGATTTAAATTCTTGTAAAAGTTCTAAATAAAGATCCTCATCTATCTCCCTTATGTCATATTCAGAAGGTAAAACGCCATGCTTGTGCTCATGTACCGCCATCCAACAAAATTTCTCTATTTCTCCTTTTGAAAAACGAGGATATTCTTTTACCTTTTTAATAAGTGATTTAATGAGAGATTCTGAATGATCTGCCATATTTTTAAAATAATCCTACTAAAAATCTTATCTAAAGTTATTAGCTTTTAGAGGAATGTTCAAAGACTCTTCCAAGTCACTAACAAGCTTAATTGCTAATTGAAGATCATTTTTACTCTTGCTAGCTACTCTGAGAGTTTCTCCATTGATACTGACATTAATTTTTTTTATTTGATCTCTTATATTTTTACTAATTTTTTTTGCAATTTCTTGTTTAATTCCTTGTTTTAATAAAATTGTCTGTTTAATTCTATTACCGCTAACCATTTCAATTTCACCGTAGTCAAATATTTTTAAGGATAAGTTTCTTTTTATTGCTTTTTGTCTAATTATGTCACTTACAGCATTTAAGGTTAATTCGCTATTGGTGATAATAAAAATATTTTCTTTATCTAATTCAACTGAAGTATCCGTGCTCTTCAAATCGTAACGTTGAGCAATTTCCCTTTTAACTTGATCCAAAGTATTGACTAATTCTTGTCTATCAAAATCAGAAACTACATCAAATGAGAAACTTTCTGCCATAGTAAATTATTAAACGCTAAATATTATTAGCATAAATCAATTTTTAATAAGGGGAAATGGGTTAATTTAATCAAAAAATAACAAACTAACCAATTTGCCCATTTCTTCAGCACATCTACAACTATTTAGTAAAGTTTCACTATCGTGAAAGGCAAAGCATATTAATTGATCGCACCTAGTAATAATTTCTTGATTACAAAGACTACTTGCAAGTGGCAAAGGTAATTCATCATTTTCACTTTTTTCAACCAAATGCATAACCCTCTCAAGTTGATCCTTTATTTCGGGTATTTGTCTATCAAGACTTTGCGGTAATAAAACGGTTAATAATGATGGATTAATATCTAAAACAGCTCGAATAACCGCTGAATTGACACCTTGAGATCCAGACGTGAGGATATTATGTCCTTCCTCTGCTAAAGACCTTGCAATCAACTCAATTAAGTGAATATCTACAACTGGTACGTGTCTAGTACCTAAAATAGCAATTCTCCTTTTCCCATTATCTTGGAGTTTTGCAAGTTCTTGAGCTAAGGCATCAACACCTTCAGTTGCTGGTAGATCTAAAGAGCGACTCAAAATAATAATGTTCCTATATTTGAAATTAGCATTTATCTGAAAAATTGCAGGGAAAATCTATCTTTTGGAGAATTCTTTTTAGATTTACATGCTCTTGAACTAATTGAATAGCATAAGAAGCTTTAATTGATTCATGTATTCTGACATGTCCAAAAGCTTGTTCAATAATTTCTACGGAGGAAAGAGTATCTAATTCCACCTTTAAAATTGGTACCTCCAATTCCTCCGCTCTATGAATCAATTGTGACAAAGGATCTCCTAAACCAGTCAAAATAAGGCATTGAGTCGAAGCCTCCAAAGCAGCAAGTTGGATATCAGTTCTATCAGCTCCAGTAACTACAGCCATATTTCGTCTTCTCCTGAAAAATTCCATTGCAGAATTCACCCCCATTGCACCAATACTTAATGTTTCAACAAGCAATTGATCTTTTTCAGGGCAACAAATTACTTGGGCATCTAGTCTTCTTACGAGCTCACCAACGGTGACACTTCTAAGGAGTGGTGATTTAGGCATCACTCCAAACACTTCAATATCCATATCTTTAAGAGAGGGTATTATTTCATTTTTTATTTTTTCAACTTCTTGCGGCAAAACTCCGTTTAATACGACTCCAGCTAATTTCTCACCTAATTGTTTTTTCGCATCAAGTAATGCATCCACACTTTTACAATCTTCCCATAAATTCACAATTAAAACTTTCGCGTCTAAATCCTTAGCTAGTTGTGGGAGACTTAAGCCATAAATCATACCCTCATGAAGACTACCAGCTGCCTCTAAAATATTCAGGCCTTCAAAATCATCATTAACCAATCCCTCAATCTGATCAAAACCTTTCCCGGGGAGTAAGTCTTTATTGAAGATTCTTTTTTCAGCTGAGATATTATCCAATAATCCTACTGAAGAAATTAAATTCTCCTCTTCGATATTTAACGTTGATCCAATAAACTTAACATCATCATCTATTAATCCTTCATAAGACATTGAGGGAAGATTAGTAAGTTCAATACATGTTGCTAGCGGTTTTCCTATGCGTACTTTTTTTTTCTTCTGTAAAAGTTTTTTTGCTATCCCAAGAACCATTGCAGACTTACCACTAAATGGCTCACATGAGCCAATTAATAATATATCGCTCATAATTTAGTAAATTATTTATCAATAGGCCTAAGATAATATTTTTTTCAGAACTAAACAAACATTTATTTATGAGTTTTAATCAAATAAAAAAAATAAATAATCTTTTTTTGGTAAATTTATTTTAATTCTTTGGCAACTCAAAAAAATCAAGCAAAATGATAAATCCCACCAAAAACGAAAAAACTATAGGTATTACTGGAGCCTCAGGTACGCTAGGGAAAGAATTGACAAAGTTGTTTCGTCAAAAAGGATACAAAGTGATTGGATTTACTCATAGTAAAACTAATTATGAAATAAATCTTGAATCTCCAAATAAATGGATTAAATGGGAATGTGGAAAGGAGTCGTCATTAAAAAAACAATTAGCAAATATAGACATTTTAATTTTGAACCATGGTATTTATGATTTGAGTAGAGAAAATTCCAATTATGAAAACTCAATAGAGATAAATGCATTAAGCAAATTTAAATTTTTAAATTTATTTGAAGATATTGCTCTAAGCAATGATTCACTAACAAAAAAAGAGATTTGGATAAATACATCAGAAGCAGAAATATTACCCGCCCTAAATCCGTCATATGAGATTAGTAAAGCCCTTATTGGTCAATTAGTTTCTTTCAAAAAAAATCTTCTGGACAAAAATACAAAGAAAAAATTAATAATTAAAAAAATCATCTTAGGACCTTTTAAATCAGAACTAAATCCTCTCGGAATAATGAATCCCAAATTTGTTTCTAAAAAAATTTATGATTTAGCAAATTCAAAAAATTATTTATTAATAATTAGTCCAAACCCTTTAACCTATATACTTTTCCCATTGAAAGAATTTTTTATTTTTTTATATTGCCAAATTATCTATAGGTATAAATCTTAGTGTCTAGAAATCTCGATCTGTCAAAATTTCAATACCATCTTTTAAAACAACTATTGTATGCTCCCATTGGGCCGATAGTTTTCCATCTTTTGTTATCACAGTCCATTTATCATTTAGTGTTTTGCAAAGTTTAGTTCCTTCATTAACAATTGGTTCCACCGCTAAGGTCATTCCTTCACGAAGGACGACGTTGGGTAATTCTTTGGTCCGAAAATTAAATACCGATGGTTCTTCATGAAGATTTCTTCCAACTCCATGACCTGTATAGTCTTCTACAACACTAAAGCCATTTTTTAAAACAACGTCTTCGATTTCACCAGCTACATCAAGAAGGGTATTCCCTGCTTTAATTTTCGAAAGCCCCGCATACAATGCTTTATAAGCTATATCACTAAGTTTTTGAGCCTTTGGACTAACTTGTCCTACACAAATTGATATACAACTATCTCCATGGAAACCATCTAAATATGCCCCTGTATCAATTTTAACTAAGTCACCATTTTTAATTATTTTATTTTTACTTGGAATCCCGTGGACAACTTCATTATTAATACTAGAACAGATACTAGAAGGGAATCCATGGTAGCCCTTAAAACTTGGCACAGCTCCAAAACTTTTTATCCTTTTTTCTGCGTAATCATCTAAATCTTTTGTACTCATTCCAGGTTTAATTAAATCATTAATTTCCCTCAAAACAGTCGCTACAATCCTGCTAGATTTTTTCATCAAATTTATTTCCCGTGAAGACTTTATTTCGATACCTCTTCTCCTTTGAATAAAAGGAACTTGATCATTAGCTTTGGAATTATTTTTATTTAACAAAAGATCTGCAAAATGTCTCATTGGAATAAATAATAGTAATAGGTGAATATCTTCAAAATAGCCTTTATGATCTTGGCTACTTTAAATCTATCAATAACAATGGGAAAGAAACGAAAATGAAAACTTTATTTAATTCTAGGCAATTTCATAAGGCTTTGGCGCCCTGGATTTTTCTTCCATTATTTATATCTTCAATCACTGGTCTTCTTTATAGGGTTTCAAAAGATTTACTGGGTTACTCTAGAGAACAAGTTCATTGGTTAATGTCTCTCCATGAAGGCGAATGGCTTGGAAATAATGGAGAACTTATATACGTAATATTAAATTCCCTTGGAGTTTTATGGATGCTCGTCACAGGATTCCAAATGTTTTCAAAAACAATTTCATTTACCAAAAAGGTTACTAAAGGCGAGTCAAAAGGTTAAGATATAGAACTTGTAGGATAATAATGACCAAAATGGCCAAAGAGAAACAAGAGAAGGATTTAGAAACCGGTATTAAAGCTGACGCATCAGTTGATGTAGCAGTTGAACAAAAAGAAAAAAATACGGTTTCTGAGACTACGCAAACCTTAAGCGCATCAAATCTTATTAAGGAATTTGAGAACGAACAATTAAAAAAAGAATTACCAGAAATTTATGTTGGTGACACTGTTAAAGTTGGAGTGAAAATTACAGCAGGGAATAAAGAAAGAATCCAACCTTATGAAGGCGTTGTCATAGCAAAAAGACATGGAGGAATTAACCAGACTATTACAGTTAGAAGAATTTTTCAGGGTATAGGTGTTGAAAGAGTATTTATGCTACATAGTCCCCAGGTTGCCTCTCTAAAAGTTGAACGTAGAGGTAAAGTAAGAAGAGCTAAATTATTCTATCTCAGAGATAGAGTAGGAAAAGCTACTCGCGTAAAACAACGCTTTGATCGATAAAGTTGTAAATTAATCAACTTATTGGTCACAAAGACGCTTATAATTATTTAAATGCGTCGTTAGTTCAGTTGGTAGAACGCAGGTCTCCAAAACCTGATGTCGGGGGTTCAAGTCCTCCACGACGCGTTTGATCAACATTATGTAAATCATTTTTTCATAAGATGGAGTTAGATCTTCAACCTGGGGACGTAGTTAAAGTCCTCGAATCAGCTGCTTTAGGATGGGTTCGTGCAAGAGTTATCAGAGTTAAGTCTGGTGGGAGAGTTGTTGTACAAAGTGACCAAGGCAGAGAATTTACTGCTAGAGGTAATCAAGTTAGGTTGATAGAACCTGCTGGTTTTAGACCTCAAAAATAAATAGTTGTATAACCTAAGGCAGTTAAAAAACTAATTATTTCTGTAAATCCTCAAATTAATAAATTTTTTTTATTACAACCCCATAAATTAAGTATTATGATCTGATAATTTTAAGAATGAAGTTCTAAATAAATTTAGAACAAAACTCTGGGACCGTAGTTCAACTGGTTAGAGCACCGCCCTGTCACGGCGGAAGTTGCGGGTTCGAATCCCGTCGGTCCCGTTTTTTCTAAAAGAAATTTGGAAAAACGTTTAAGACTAGCACCAAGTCCGACGGGTTTATTTCATATTGGGACAGCGCGAACAGCACTATTCAATTGGTTGTATGCACAAAAAATAGGTGGAAAATTTCTTATCAGAATAGAAGATACAGATTTTCTTAGATCTAAATCTGAATATACAAAAAATATATTAGAGGGCTTGAAATGGCTTGGACTTAAATGGGATGAAGAGCCTATAAAGCAAAGTGACCGAATTTCGATTCACAAAAGTTACATCAAAAAACTATTGGAATGTGGAGCTGCATATAGGTGCTTTACATCAGAAGATGAAATATCTGAATTAAGAGAAGAACAAAAAAAGAATGGATTACCTCCAAAGCATGATAATAGACACAGAAGTCTTTCAAAAGAAGAAATAGAAACATTCATATCCCAAGGGCGGACTTCAGTAATAAGATTTAGGATTGATGAAACAGTTGATATTAAATGGATAGATCAGATAAGAGGCGAAATCAAATGGCAAGGGAAGGATTTGGGCGGTGATTTAGTTTTATCAAGAAGGGCTAAGGGATATGATATTGGTGATCCTTTGTATAATCTTGCAGTTGTAGTTGATGATAATTTCATGAATATTACTCACGTTGTAAGGGGTGAAGACCATATCTCGAACACTGCAAAACAAATATTGATTTATAAAGCATTAAATTTTAATTTGCCAACTTTTTCGCATACACCCTTAATACTTAATAGCGAAGGGAAAAAATTATCCAAGAGAGATTGCGTTACTTCAATCGACGAATTTAGAGAAATGGGATATTTACCTGAGGCCCTATCGAACTATATGGCATTTTTAGGTTGGTCTCCAAAATCTGCCGACAGAGAAATACTTTCACTTGAAGAGATATCTGAAATTTTTGACTTATCAGAAATAAATAAAGCTGGAGCCAAATTTAGTTGGGAAAAACTCAACTGGATTAATTCTCAATATATAAAAAATATGGAATTAATAAAGTTAATTGAGATCATGAGAAAATACTGGGGTGAAAATGGTTGGGAGCCGCCATCTCAAGAATGGGCTAATAAATTAGCAATTTTGATTAGAGATTCTATGACTCTTTTAAAAGATTCAATTGATCAAGCCAAACCATTTTTCTTAATACCTACAATTCAAAAAGAAGGTCAAGATTTTCTGGAAAACCTGGAAAGCAAATTATCTTTAAAACTAATCTTAAATTATTTAATTGAGCAAAATTCTATGAAACTAAATGAAGAGAAAGCCAGAGAAATAATAAACGAAATCTCAAAAAAGCATAATATTAAAAAAGGGATATTAATGAAATCATTAAGAGTAGCCTTTTTTGGATCTCTTAGTGGGCCAGATTTAATTCAAAGTTGGGAGCTTTTTGCAGAGAGTAAAACTGATAGAACTCGAATTGAAAGATGTCTTTAATCAATCAAAATTATTTTTTTGGCCTAATTTAAGTCTATTTACCAAAGGTTTAGCTGAAAGTCCTTGTATTCCTACTGTCATCAATATAGTAAGAAAAACTAAACCTTGTAGACGGCCAGCCCCAAGGATACCAGCCTGCTCTAATCTGATAGAAAAAAGAGAAGCTACAGCTGCAGTAACAATACCTCTTGGGGCTAACCAGGCTAAAAATATTTTTTCTTTTAAGTTCAAATCTTTCCCCATTGTTGCTATCCAGATAGAGATAGGGCGTACAATTACCATCAACATAAAAACGCAAACAACCCCTCCCCAGCCTAGCGGACTTAATTCACCCCAAGAAACGTCAGCGGCCAAAAGAGGGAAAAGAACTGTTATTGCTAATTGAGCTAATTCACCTATTAGATTATCCAATCTCTCCTTATCTATAACTTCTCTTTTGCCGACAATAAAACCTGCCGCGACTGAAGCCGGCAAGCCTGATTCTGGTAAAAAATATTCGCAAATTCCATAAACAAGGAAAATAAATCCCAGGGTAACTTGAAGCTCTATACCAAATGAGGCTTCGTTTTTTATTTTTTTTAAAATTTCTGATAGTAACCATCCTGCACTTAATCCGATTAAAACTCCTCCTCCTAATCTTTGCATTAATGCTATAAATACATCATTAATCCCACGAAGATCCCCTAAAGTCAATTCTAAAAGCAGTAATGCTAGTACTGCACCAATTGGTTCAAGTAGCAACCCCTCAGCTTTTAAAACTTCCGAGAGTGGGGAGGCTAATTTTATTTGTTCCACTAATGGAGAGACAACTGTTGGTCCAGTAGCTAGAACTATGGCACTATATATTCCTGCGACTTGCCATGAGAGTCCAGCCAGCCAATGAGCAATGAAAATTCCAGCTGATAATGAAATAAAAAGTCTTACCAATGAAATTTTTAAAACAGTATTTCTTATATTCCCCTCAGGCAGTTTTAAATTTAATCCCCCTTCAAAAAGAACCAAACAGACCAAAAGCCCCACAATTGTCTCAAGCCCTTGCCCCAGATCTAAAGGCTCAACAAGTCCCAATCCTGATCTTCCAATTAATAATCCAGAAAGCAATAAAATAACAACACTTGGGAATCCTGTAAAAGAAGAAAATAATCGAGCGCAAGCGCCTGCAAATACAGTTATCCCCCAAAGTAATCCAAGCCTTTCAGGCGTCATATAAAATTATAAATAATAAATAAATTCATTATTTTGATTAAATCAATAATCTTATCTCTAGTCCAATAAAAACAATACTTTTTAATTTAATTAATCGGCTGAAAAAGAGTATTTTAAAAATTCTTTCAAAAATACTTTTAAGAAAATTAATTTTATTTCTATTAAGAAAACTGGCTGATCAAGGCAATAATTATAAAAATAATTCCTATACCAACAGTTGCCATCCTTCCATTCCATATTTCAGCTTGAGGGGTAAAACCTCTTTTCCACAAATTCAATTCCTTTTTATCAACGAAGTTTTTTGTCTCTTTAATCTCGATTTTAGGTTGTTTGTTCATTGAAATTAGAAAGGTGGGTTTTCTTCATAAAGGTTATTTGCTTGTTCAATTGATAGTCTTCCTGCGACACCTAATTTAAGGGAACTTAAATGATCCTTAAATTTGATTCTGAACAACGCCGCCGCTCCAATCATTGCCGCATTATCTGTACAAAGATCAAGAGGAGCTAAATGAACTTTAATAGATTTTTTACTAGCTTCACTAATCATCATTTTTCTTAATGTATTGTTAGCAGCCACTCCCCCAACCACAACTACATTATCCAAGCTATGATCTTCTGCGCATTTTATTGTTCTCTCTACCAAGACCTCTGCCACTACTCTCTCAAAACTTGCAGCAATATCTGGAATTGGAACGATCTTCCCAGCCAAATTTAATTTCTCCACTAATCTTAATACGGCAGTTTTTAAACCACTAAAAGAGAAATCATATTTAAGAAATCCACCTTTTTTATCAGAGATCTTACATTTTGGTAAATTAAATTTCATTGGATCCCCATTTTTAGCAATCTTTTCAATCGCCGGTCCTCCTGGATAACTAAGACCTAATAGTCTGCCAACTTTATCAAAGGCTTCTCCAGCAGCATCATCAAAACTTTTCCCAAGTCTTTGCATCCTCCTACTATCATCTACCTTTATCAATTCAGTATGTCCGCCGCTAACAAGTAACGTAAGAAAAGATTTCTTTGGATAATTTTCTGAAAATAGAATTGAAGATAAATGCCCCTCCAAATGATGAATTCCCAAAAATGGTTTCGAATGTAACATACAAAGTGATCTTGCAGTTATAGAGCCAACTCGTAAACAACCAACTAATCCAGGAGCTACAGTTGACGCAATATAATCCACTTCCTCAATTTTAATTTTTGCTTCTTCTAGAGCCTTATCTAAAACAAAAGGTAATAACTCTAAATGCTTTCTAGCTGCAAGTTCAGGCACAACTCCTCCCCATTTTGAATGATCTTCAATTTGAGAGGCAATTATATTTGAATGTATTCTGAAAGTATCGCCAATATTAGAAACTATTGAGACAGATGTCTCATCACAACTTGTTTCAATAGCTAAAACTTTATGCATTTTTGATTCAACTTGTTCTATTTTAATATTAATTTCTTACTTAACACACTATAAGGAATTAAAGATTGCAACTTATGAAATTCTTTTTTTCAATCATAACCTCAGTTTTTCTGTTCCTCGGAATTACTCCAATTGCTCTAGCTGCAAATGGGCCTGCCTTAAACGCAGATAGAGCAAGCACAGAATATACCGCTTCAGCCCTCACAAAATGCTCTGAAAATCCTAAATTCATTGAGAGAGCAAATTCTGCAACTACTCAAAAAGACATAGCAAGATTTGAAAGATATGGAAAAGCATCATGCGGAGATGATGGTCTTCCTCATTTAATAATTGGACCTCCTCTTGAACCATGGGGGGCCCTTCTAAATAGAGGTCATGAAGGAGATTTACTCATTCCCGGAGTATTATTCATTTACATTGCTGGAATTATAGGTTGGTCAGGAAGAGAGTATCTCATTGAATCAAAAAAGACTAAGAATCCAGCAGATCTTGAGATCATTATTGACCTAGACTTAGCCAGAAAATGTCTTGTAAAAGGAGCTCAATGGCCTCTTCTTGCTAATAAACAAGGTAGAAATGGAGATTTAAGAGAGAAAGATAACAATATTACACTTAATGGTCCTCGCTAAACATCCTTAAAAACTTTCATAAAACAAATGTTCAAAATTCTAAACACAAAATTTGTCAGATCTGCTCCAGTGGTAGCAGCAATTTGGCTAAGCCTCACAGCTGGAATAATTATTGAATTTAATAGGTTTTTCCCAGATTTATTATTCCATCCAATGAGTTGATAAATAGGAAATAATCAAGTTTTTACTAACTTGATTATTTTTTTTGCTGTTTCATCAACATTGTGATTTGTTAATGCAAAATCAAATTCATTTGATACTGAAATCTCATAATTAGCCCTTGAGAGTCTTTTTTTAATTGCCTCTTCTTTTTCTGTACCTCTATTTCTTATTCTTCTCTCTAATTCTTCTTTATCCGGAGGAAGTAAAAATATTGACTGTGAATTAGGAAACTTATTTTTTATTTGCCTTGCACCCTCTACTTCAATTTCAAGTAGTACGGTAAATCCCTTTTTTATTTTCTCATTAACAGAAGACAAAGGCGTTCCATAATAGTTTCCAGCAAATTGAGCCCATTCAAGGAAAAGATTTTGTTCAATCATTTCTTTAAACTTTTCTTGGTTTAAGAAATAATAATTTTCTCCGTCCTTCTCTCCCTCTCTAGGCTCTCTAGTAGTTGCAGATATTGAAAGCCAAAAATTTTTTTCTTTACATAATATTTCTTTAACAACTGTTCCTTTACCTACCCCGCTGGGTCCAGTAAGGATAATAAGTTTTTTTTGATTTTTCATATTAAATTTTTTACAGTAAAATAGACATCTTGTAAATTAAAAAGGAATAATGCAAAAAGGTGTTCCACAGATAATGGATATTACATCTATTAGATCTGTCTTGCATTATTTGACAAAGAACATCTTACCTACAAAGTTTGAAACAGCCCAACAACCAGAGCCAAATACAATTCAATTATGTTTCAGAGGAGTTAATTCTCAAACATGGTTAGAAGTTTCATGGAATGGAGACTCTCCAAGAATACTAAAGATAAATAAGCCAGAAAAGATTGGGAGAGAAAGCACACTTTCCAAACAAATAAGATACGGATTAAAGTATATGGCTTTAATTTCGATTAATCAAGATGATTTCGAAAGAGTTATAAAATTTAGTTTTGCAAAAAAACCTGGAGATGAAATTAATAAGTATTTAATTTTTGAATTAATGGGAAAACATAGTAATATTTTTTATTTGGATAATAAACATAAAATAATTGCCGTTGGTAAACAAATTAAATCAAGTCAATCTAGTTTTAGAACAATTTCAACAGGATCAATTTATTCTGACCCGCCAGTCAATCTCAAAAAACAACCTAGAGAAGATGAGTCTTTTCAATCATGGAAAGACTCAATTTCAATAGTACCTGAGTCTTTGAAATACTGTTTAATAAATACCTATCAAGGAGTAAGCCCTATCCTCACAAAACAATTAGAGGTTGTTAGCGCAACTGTTAATTTAGAAATAATGGAAAAAAATATTGATTCCATTAGCAACTCAGATTTAAAGGAGATATTTAAAAATTGGAAGATTTGGATAAACCGGTTTAAAAACAATAATTTTAATTTTTCTACATTCAACAAAGATTTTTATTGCGTTTGGTTTTTTGATAAGGAAATTAATAGCGAAAATAAAATAGATTTATGCTCAAGCCTAGAGAATTATTATGATTATCATCTGAAACAAAAAAAACTTGAATTATTGGAAAAGAAAATTGAAGGGATAATTTTTAAACAG
>CACCCI010000001.1:0-113498 GCA_902544495.1 uncultured Prochlorococcus sp. | reverse complement strand
AGAATTGGCTTTAGAGATTGAAATAGATCCTTTAGAACAAATTGATGAAGATGCTTTTTCAAAAAATTTAAATATTAGTCAAGAGTGTGATGAAGCTTTGAAATTGCTCAAAGGTAGTAGAGAAGAGCGAATACAAGGCTTACGAATATTTTGTGAGTATAGAGATCAAAGATCTTTCCCCCTTTTATTACCATTGCTTGATCAACCTTGCCCTGTTGAAAGAATGAGTGCTGTATATGCTTTAGGTCGTAATCCATGTCCTAGCGCAGTCCAGAAACTTGTCAGTCTTTTGAAGACAGATGATAATGCTTATGTTAGGAGAGCAACTGCATGGAGCCTAGCTAACTATGATAACCAAATGGTTTTAGAACCATTAATAAATGCTTTAAAGAATGATGTGGCTGCAGTAAGGTTATGGTCATCAAGTTCTTTAGCTGAAATTGGAAATGTTTCTTTTGAGAACGCTCAATTAGCAGCAGAACAACTTCTAATAAGTTTAAAGATAGATAATGAATCAGGCGTAAGAAGTAATTGTATTTGGTCATTGTGTAGGTTGTACGAAAAATTAAACAATACGTTCCAAGAGAGTTTTGTCGATGAATGTACTAAGATAGCTCTCTTTGATAAAGAGCCATCTGTTATGGAAGAAGCAAAAACTGCCCTTGATTCAATGGGGATGCAAGGTTTTTATAATTAAAAAATCTTAATTTTTTAAAAGAACACTAGATAACTAATTAATTTATCAGATATTCAATATAAAAATTAAAATTAATTAACTTGTACCAACTGAAACAAAATATTTTCGTTATTCTATATAAAGTAAAAGTACTCAGTACTTGAATTTAATGCCTCAAAAAACATTGAGATTCAAAATTCATCAAGACGGAAGAGTTGAAGAGACTGTTGAGGGATTTACTGGTAATTCATGCAATGAAGCTACAAAAAATCTCGAAGACGCTCTCGGTAAAGTAACAGTTAAGAATAAAACTTCTGATGCTTTCATCTCTAATCAAAGTGAAAACTCAACACAATTAAATAACGAATCTAATGTCACATTTTAGTACAATTAAAACTCAGCTTAAAGAAGTAGAGCCATTAATTAAGGCTTTAAATCATTTTGGTTATAATATTAATCAAGAAGAAAAGTTTGTAAAAGGATATAAAGGTCAATACACACCTGTTGATATAAGTATGAATTTACCTGGTGATACCCAAGTTGGATTTAAATGGGATAACAATTCTAATGCATACGAATTAGTTACTGACCTTGATCTATGGAAATTTGAGATTCCAGTGGAAAGATTTATCTCAAAAGTTACACAAATGTATGCTTACCAAACAATTATTTCTAAAACCCAAGAAGATGGATATCAAGTCGTAGAACAAAAAAATAAAAATGATGGTTCTATCGAATTGGTCTTAACCAAGTGGGAAAACTAATGTCAAGATATGGATTTTGCGGATCCATTTCATAATACTGAAGAAAATATTGAGATTACAGGCTATGAGCCAGTTTTAGGCGGTCAGTTAGCCGAAAAAGCTGTATGGGTTGATGAAGCAAAGTGTATTGGTTGTCAGTACTGTGTTCACGTCGCTTCGAACACTTTTACTGTTGACGAATTTCATGGTAGAAGCCGAGCTATTAGGCAAGATGGAGATAGTTCTGATGTCATACAAGAAGCAATAGATACATGCCCTGTTGATTGTATTCATTGGGTCAAATTTGAAGAATTAGATGATTTAGAGAATAGTCTCGATAGGGATATGTTTCAAACATTTGGAAAGCCACCGAGAATGAATAAGCACTAATATCAAAAAGATGCAATATCGTAGATTTGGTAGAACCAATCTGAAGATTCCTGTTTTATCTTTAGGTGGTATGAGATTTCAAAAAAGTTGGGATCAATTAGATTTTTCTGAGGTTTCATACGAAGAACAAAATAAAGTAGAAAATATTTTAGATCTTGCAACACGATATGGCTTAAGTCATGTCGAAACCGCCAAGTACTATGGAACTTCTGAGGTGCAATTAGGGATGTGTTTTAAGAATACTAAGAAAATCCCAAATATAATCCAAACAAAGATTCCACCAAACAGTGATCCGGAAATTTTTGAGCGAGATGTATTATCTAGTATTCAAAAATTGAAAGTTAAAAAAATTGATTTGTTAGCAATACATGGTATTAATACTGCTGATCATTTACATCAGGCTATTCGAGATGGAGGATGCATTGATATTTTGAAGAATTTTCAAAAAGAACATTTAATTGGATCTATTGGATTTTCAACCCATGGAAAATCCTCACTTATTGAAAAGGCCATATCAACAAACTTATTTGATTATGTAAATTTGCACTGGTATTTCATTAATCAGGAAAATACAAAGGTCATTAATTTAGCCAATAAGCATGATCTTGGGGTTTTCATAATAAGTCCCACTGATAAAGGGGGACATCTTCATACTCCCTCAAGAAAAATGTTGGAATTTTGTAAACCACTTCATCCTATAGTTTTTAATGATCTTTTTTGCTTAAGAAATCAAAATGTCCACACTTTGAGTGTCGGTATTGCGAAAGAGACAGATTTTGCTCTGCATTTAGAAGCTGTCTCGTTGTTATCAGAATCTGAAAAGTATGTTCCAAAGATAATAAATAGATTAAGGCAGGAATCAATTAATTCTTTGGGTTTAGAGTGGCATCAAAATTGGAATAGAAATCTACCGAGTTGGGAATATACTCCGGGAAATATTAATATTCCTGTTCTTCTTTGGCTTTCAAATTTAATTGATTGGTTGGGTATGGAAGGATATGCAAGAGCTAGATATCAATTGCTTGGTAATGGAAGCCACTGGTTCCCAGGATTCAACGCGAATTTACTAGATGTAGATGTTTCTGAAGGGCAATTATTGAAAGTATTAGAAGGTCATATAAATCCAAAAAAAGTTATAAAAAAATTGAGAAATTTAAAAGAAAAGTTTGGAGATAAGAATGCTAAAAGATTATCAAGCAAATAATTTCATAATGGATTTTTTTCAGGTTTGCCAACTTTTCTTGGGTAAATTGCAGGACAAAAATTCTTTGGTTGAATAAGAACAATATTTCGGGTGCCTTTATTTCTTGGTAATAGTATCTCTTTTTTATCTTTAACTTTCCCTTCTAATATTTCTAAAGTTTTATCTAGATTTTTGCTTTCTTGATTCGTCCATTTGCCACAATATAAAACTCCAAACCCTTCTTTTTTTAACATTGGTAGTATATATTCTGAAACTGTTGATGGATTACTAACCGCTCTAGTTGTTGCAATATTAAAATTATTTCTCATTGATGATTGGTGGGCTAAATTCTCAACACGATCATTGATTACATAAATATTGTTTTTGAAATTGATCTGCTCAACTAAAATTTTTATTGCGTCTGTTTTTTTTTTCAAAGAATCAATTAGGTATATTTCAGAATTAGGATGAGTTATTGCATAAGCTAAACCTGGGAAGCCACAGCCTGATCCAATATCTAAAAATTTTTTATTATCAAAATTAATATTCTTGAAAGCTTTGAATGGCCAAATGCTGTCAAAAACTTGAGATACCCAATAATCATCACCATCAATTAATCTTGTAAGATTGGTCTTATTATTTAATTCTTTAATTTTAATTTGTAACTCTTGAAATAAATTTATTTCTTCTTCAGTTATTAAGGAAAGAATTTCTTCTGGAATGTTTTGTTTTCTCATTTCGTTATAAATATGAATTTTAACCATCCATTAAATACATTCTATTTGGTAAAAATTTATTAGAATTACAATATTAATAAAAAATTATTTTGAAAGGGGACACTTCCTATTACAAAATTTTAGGTGTAAATGAAAATGCATCCAATCATGAATTAAGAAAGGCATTTTGTAAACTTTCTATTGAGTTGCATCCCGATACAACTTCATTAGAAATAGACGTTGCTAAAAGTAAATTTCAAGAAGTTCTTGAAGCTTAT
This sequence comes from uncultured Prochlorococcus sp., assembly GCA_902544495.1. Classification (GTDB taxonomy): domain Bacteria; phylum Cyanobacteriota; class Cyanobacteriia; order PCC-6307; family Cyanobiaceae; genus Prochlorococcus_A. Next base: position 109,512 of record CACCCI010000001.1, on the reverse strand, counting down.
GAACATTTAAATAATAGTAATTTAAGGAAAATATATGATGACAAACTAAAAGAAAACTCTAGGATTAAAAATAATACAAACGTTATAAATAATTTAGTAATGGATTCTAATAATCAAAATTTAATAGGAAATAGAAGACCTTTTTCGAATGGAGAATTGTTTTCGTTATTTCTTTTATTTATTATCATTTCTATTAGTTTAATTTCATCAGTTTTTATTGCCTCTTTTACAGGCAAAGAATTAGATACAATACCTGTTTGGTTAGTAAAATGATACTTTGAAAAAGTCTGTGAATCTCCCTACAAAACCTATTAACCAATATTCACTTCAATCATTGGAATTGTGGCTCACTGATTTAGGTGCTGTGAAAGATGTTAATAATCCATCCAAATGGTACCTTTTACTTTCTAATTGGAATGCAACTATTATTTTTGAACAAGAAGATTTAAGTGTTATCTGGGAAAGTGAAGGACAAGAAACTAAAAGACTATTTTCTTATTGCATTAATAGAGAAGATGTGGGAAATGCAATACTGCAGGGACCTTGAGTTTCTATCTAAAGATTTTCTAAGATTTGCCTTATTATCCAATAACTTTTTTCTAATTGATCATCGGTTATACAAAGAGGCGGTAAGAGGTAAATCACATTACCGAGGGGCCTAATAAATAAACCTCGCTCCATTGCAAGACTTTTTATTTCTTTCCCAATATTATTGAAATACCCTTTTTTGTTCCCAATATCTAAATCGAATGCAGCAATTGTGCCCGATACCCTTATTTTATTTATATAAGATAAGTTTTTAAATTTAATTAAATGAGATAAATGTTTTTCTTCAAATGAAAGGTATTTGTGAGGTTCTTTTTCTAATAAATCAAGGCTAGCGTTTGCCGCAGCACAACCTAAAGGATTTGCAGTAAAACTATGTCCATGCCAAAAAGTTTTTTTTGGGGAATCATCAATAAAGGATTGAAAAATTTTTTCTTTACATAAAGTTATTCCCATCGGTAAAAATCCACCAGTTAAGCCTTTTGAAATACTTATTAAATCAGGAATAATTTGTGCCTTTTGAAAGGCAAAAAGGCTTCCACATCTTCCAAACCCAGTCAATACTTCATCGGCGATTAACAAAGAATTATTATTTTTTATAATTTCTGAAACTTTTTTTATAAACTGAGGCCTAACCATATTCATTCCTCCTGCTCCTTGAACAAGTGGCTCAAGGATTACTGCAACTGTGGGAGTTTTAAGTAGAGTTTCTAATTTTTGGATCGCCTTATTTTCTTTATTTTCTACTTCTGCATCGTTCATCCAAGTTGAAGGCCATGGGACTCTTCTAACTGGGAACATAAGATTATCGAAATTCTCATTAAAAATATTTCTTTCACCTAAAGCCATTGCGCCAAATGTATCACCATGATAGGCGCCATCAAAAGCTACTATTTGAGTTCTCGTTTCTCCTCTATTTTGCCATGATTGGAAGGCAATTTTTAAAGCTACTTCCACTGCAGTAGAACCGTTATCAGAAAAGAATAATCTTTCTAGTTTTGTTAATTCACTAAGTCTTTCCGCTAATTTTTTTGCCTGTGGATGTAAGAAATCAGCAAATATAACTTGCTCAAGTTTTTTTGATTGATCAAAAATAGCATTCGCAATATATTCGTTACTATGACCATGAAGAGTTACCCACCAACTACTAATTGCATCTATTAGTTCTTTTTCAGGATCTTTAGTAAATAGGAGGGCATCTTTACCATGAGTTAATTCTATCTGCGGTTTGCTGTTATTGATTTGCGTAAAAGGTGGCCAAATATTTGGGTGCCAATCTTGAATTGGAGCTTTTGAATCCAAAGTTTTCATTTAATTTATTTTTGAGTTTAATAGTGAAATCAACTTATTCTTGATGTCTAATTCTTTCCATAGTATATCTAAATTATTTGAGTCCATTTTTTTGATGTAAGGAAATTCAGCAATTAAAGGAATACCACTAAAATCAACTAGAGTTTTTGGGTTGTCTAGGTGTTTTTCGCCATTGACTACTAAACCTAAAATATCAATATTTCTTCTTTTTAAGGCCTCAATACTAAGCAGAGTATGGTTAAGAGTGCCAAGTGAGCTCTTACATACAAGTATTACAGGAAGATTCCATTCTTTTATTTGATCTATTTGCAAAAAATTGCGTGTTATTGGAACCATTAATCCACCCGCAGTTTCTACAATTAGCGAGCCTTGCACTTTTGGCAATCTCAACTTGTCAAAGTTAATAGCTTTTTGATCTATTTCAGCAGCCCAATGCGGAGATAGAGGTTTTGTAAAGACATAAGCTTCTTTGATTATTTTCTCTTTACTAACTTGTGCAAATTTTTCAACAGTTTGACTATCAGTTTGCGATTCAATCCCACTTTGAATAGGTTTCCAATAAAAGGAATTTAATCCTTTAACAAAAAAAGAGCTTATTAAAGTTTTCCCAATATCAGTATCTGTTCCACAAATTATAAATTTGAAAATATTATTGTGACTGCTCATAATTTTTTTATGATTTGAATCTCAATTTGCCATGAAAGGTTCACTGTATTATTGTAATTCTTTGGCCAAAACTTTTGAATTTCCTTTAACTCTCTCACTGTTTTGCGTTTACAGTTTGTTGATTGTGCTCCTACATTTTTCATGCTTCTAAAAAGTTTATATACATCTTCAAAATTTTCAATATAATTAAACTGTTTTGAATAATGTATTTCAGTTGATTTGAAATCTTTTAATAATTCTTTAGAGCAAAGGAAATTAAGACCACTATATTCAATATCAATTTTTTTACAAGTATCTTTCCATTCAGGAAAACAATCTTTTGTTGGATATGAAATGATTAAAAAACCTCCAGGTATTAATTTGCTAAACCAATTTCTTATTATCCTTTCTGGGTCGTTTAACCAATGAATGCAAAAGTTAGATGTTAATAGAGAACAGTTATTTATTTCAGAAGGTAAATCATTATTCAAATCCCATAAAATTTTTTTTCTAGATAATTTATTCTCAAGCAGCATTTTCTTGCTGAAATCAATTCTTGATACTTTTTGGGAAGAAATTTTTTCTATTTCATCTGCTAATAGTCCTGGTCCTGATCCTAGATCTATCCATTCACCCTTTTTTTTGGGATTTAATTCTTTGATAAGATGAACAATCTTTTTTGCAAAAAATTTCTGAATATTTGAATGCTCTAAATACCGATATGCAGCATCATTGAAATTATTTTGTATTTTCTCATTCCACTTTTTACTATCCATTTCAATCGGTAAGTGTATTTCGTAAGATCTCGTATAAATTTAAATTATTCAAGCAATGACCTTGTTGAGCTAACTTAATTAAAATTGGCTTCCTTTCAAGTGTTTTATTTAAGTAATCTAAAAAGTTATTATTTGACTCGTTGTCAAGAATCAAATCATTTTCTGATTTTATAAAAATAATTTTGCAATCTTTTCTTAAAAATACTGGAAAATCTCTATTGATGTAAAGTTCTTTTAAATCACTTAAAAGAAGAGCTTTATTTAAACTCTCTAGACTTGTATAAAAGATATTTTTAAAACTATTATTCATATCATTGGGCATAAATGATCTATATATAAATTCTTTCAATATATCCTTAGGTTCATCTTTTATGATTTTTGTTTCCATTCTTTTTAGAGTTCTCAAAATAAAGTTTCTCTTATCACTTAATGGAAGAAAATTATTAAAAGAATTTATAAGAACAATATGAGTTGCTTCTTTTAAAATTTTTTTTGGCATTAAATGAAAACCAAATGAATGGCATAAAGTCATTCTGATTTCTTTTTTAGATTCGCTTTTAATCCATTTTGCTTGATAATTATTTGTCGAAAAATAGCCCCTTTCATTATCTTGCCAATGCCAATTATTATTTAAAAAATCAACTTTATAATCATCCCAGAAATATTTATTTAGTCCCCACCCATGTTGAGTAATAATTTGTTTCATTTAAACTCTTTTAATACTGCAATGAAATTATTTAGCAGATTAAAATCTAAGTTTCTTCGTATTGTTATTCTGATTCTTGATTGCCCCAATGGAACAGTTGGAGGTCTTATCGCAATGGCTAAAAACCCATTTTCTTCGAGATATTTTTGTAAATTAATTGCTTTCTCTTCTTGGCCAACAATAATAGATAAAATATGAGAATCTCCCTGAACTGGAAAACTAAAATTTTTAATAATTTCATCTTTCCATACATTCGCAGAAGATAACAAATCATTACCCCATTCTTTATTTTCTAAAATTTTTTTTAAACCTTCTAGTGCCCCAGCAGCTAAAGATGGCGCAAGTGCGGTTGTATACCTAAATGCACCACTTGTTTGGATAAGATATTCTCCAATTTCTGAATTGGAAGCTATGAAAGCTCCACCGCTTCCAAATGCTTTTCCAAAAGTTCCAGTAATCATAGTAATGTCTGAACGATAATTAAAACTTAAACCCCTGCCTTCAGGGCCCAAGATCCCAATTGCATGAGCTTCGTCAACTAATAATTGAACACTATTTTTTTTGCAAATTTCCGTTATTTCTCTAAGCGGAGCAATTGATCCCTCCATGCTATAAAGAGATTCAACGACAACTAAAATGGAATTTTTTGTGGGATTAGATTTAATAATTTTATTTTCTAAATCTTTTAAATTATTGTGTGAGAATCGAACTAGTTTTGCTTGAACAGCTTTGACTCCAACCAATAATGAGTTATGGATCAATTTATCTGCTATTACGATACTATTTCTGTTTGCTAAAGCCTGGATAGCGGCTATATTTGCTTGAAATCCGCTTGGGAAAAGTAATACTTTCTCTTGCTCAAGCCACTTGGCAAGTTCTGTTTCTAATAATTTATGTATTGGTCTTGAACCTGTAATAAACCTAGAGCTTCCTGAACCAATGCCTTCTAACAAGCTTATTTCGTAAGCAGCTTTTATTAAATCCTTGTCCCTGCTTAATCCAAAATAATCATTACTACATAAGTCTATAAGTTTTTTATTTTGTGAATTTAAACTTAGAAGTTCGAAAGATTTTTTACCTAAAGAAAATGTTTTTAATTTACGGATTCTATTTTTTGGAATTTTTGCTTTTTTCATTTTGGCAAAATAAAATATAGTTGATTTAATTAAAAAGATTTAGATTTACTATTAAAGTTTGCAAGGTATTTTTTGTTTATTAATATCTATATAGATCATATATTAAGAAGTTAACTCATCCTCTCTTCAATCACAATTATTGCTTAATTTAGAGGAATATTTCCCCTTTCCGCTAGATGATTTCCAATTAGAAGCAATACGCGCTATAAATAGCGGAAATTCTGTTGTTTTGACAGCACCAACAGGTTCAGGTAAAACGTTGATAGGTGAATTTGCTATATATAGAGGCTTATCTCATGACAGCAGAGTTTTTTATACAACACCTTTAAAGGCCCTATCAAACCAAAAGTTTAGAGATTTTGCTAATCAATATGGTGAGGATAAAGTTGGTCTTTTAACTGGAGATATAAGCATAAATAGAGAAGCACCAATCTTAGTCATGACGACTGAGATTTTTAGGAACATGCTTTATGGCGAATTTGATGAATTTGATGATCCCTTAGGAAATTTAGAATCTGTAATTCTTGATGAATGTCATTATATGAATGACCCCCAAAGAGGTACAGTTTGGGAAGAGACTATAATCCATTGCCCTTCTAGAACTCAAATAATAGCTTTATCAGCAACAATAGCCAATGCAGATCAATTACAAAATTGGATAGAAAAAGTTCATGGGCCAACAGTACTAATTAATAGTGATAAGAGACCAGTCCCACTTGATTTTATTTTTTGTAGTGTTAAGGGTCTCCATCCACTTTTAAATAATAAGGGTAATGGAATTCATCCAAACTGTAAGATTTGGAGAGCTCCTAAAGGGCAAAAAATAAGAGGAAAAGTGGGCAGGATAATGCAACCAAAGTCTCCCTCAATTGGCTTTGTGATCTCTAAACTAGCTGAACGAAATATGTTGCCAGCTATTTATTTTATTTTTAGTAGAAGAGGATGTGATAAGGCTATTGAGAATATAAAAGATTTAACTTTAGTAAGTTATTCAGAAGCAAGTATGATATCCCAAAAATTAGATGTTTATTTAAAAAATAATCAGGAAGCAATTAAAGATAAATCTCAATGCGAGGCGTTAAAACGCGGTATTGCATCTCATCATGCTGGATTATTGCCTGCATGGAAAGAATTGGTTGAGGAATTATTTCAGGAAGGTTTAATTAAAGTTGTTTTTGCAACTGAAACTCTTGCTGCAGGAATAAATATGCCCGCAAGAACAACTGTTATTTCTTCTTTATCAAAAAGGACAGAAGATGGTCATAGATTATTATTCAGCAGTGAATTTTTGCAAATGTCAGGAAGAGCTGGAAGAAGAGGAAAAGATACCCAGGGATATGTTGTTACATTACAAACAAGATTCGAAGGTGCCAAAGAGGCAAGTACACTGGCTATAGGCAAACCAAATGCTTTAGAAAGTCAATTCACTCCAAGCTATGGAATGGTACTTAATCTTTTACAAAGTTATACTTTAGAAAAGTCTAAAGAATTAATTAAAAGAAGTTTTGGTAGTTTTTTATATTTAGGTGAATCATCAGGTGAGAATATAATTCTTGAAAATTTAGATAAGGATTTAATTGAGTTAAAAAAAATTACATCTAATGTTTCATGGAAAGATTTTGATGCATACGAAAAGTTAAAGAATCGTCTTAAAGAAGAGAGAAGACTCTTGAAAATTTTAGAAAAACAATCAGCAGAAAAATTATCAGAAGAGATAACCAATGCACTTCCATATATTAAAGATGGAAGCTTAATTTCAATCAAAGCTCCTCAAATCAAAAGAAAAATTGTTCCAGGATTAATTTGTAAGAAAATATATGAATCCCAAAAAATTAAGAGTTTATTGTGTTTGACAATTGATAATTTATTTATTCTTATAAAACCCTCATATATAGTAAGTATTTTTAATGATTTGGACGCAATTGATGTCTTAGGACTTGAAGTGCCAAAGATGTATTTTTCTGGAGAGGTATTCAGGGGAGATGATATGTCGCAATGTTATGCAGATCGAATTTTTGAAGTTTCTAAAAAAAATGATTTACAAACTCCACAATATGATTTGACAACGGAGGTTTTGGCACAACAGCAACAAATTAATAATTTAGAACAAACAGTTACTGATCATCCTGCGCACAGATTTGGAGACTCCAAGAAATTAAAGAAATATAGAAAAAGAATTATTGATGTTGAACAAGAAATAAATATTAGAAAAAAACTTCTTGAGGATAAAGAAAATCATAACTGGAGAACCTTTACCGATTTGATACAAATTTTGAATCATTTTGGTTGTTTAAATGATTTGGAATTGACAGAAGTTGGACAAACAGTTGGTGCAATAAGAAGTGAAAATGAATTATGGATTGGTCTTGTTTTAGTTAGTGGTTATTTAGATGATTTAGATCCTCCTGAGTTAGCTGCAATTATTCAATCTATATGTGTTGATGTAAGGAGGCCTAATCTTTGGTGTAATTTCAAGCCCTCTTTAAAGGTAATAGATGTTTTTAATGAATTAGATGGTTTAAGAAAATTAGTCTCTTTTCAACAAAATAAGTTTCATATTGAAATTCCTATCTATCTAGAAACAGAGTTGACTGGAATTATTTCTGAATGGGCAAGAGGAAAAAAATGGAAAGATTTAGTTTTTAATACTTCATTAGACGAAGGAGATGTCGTGAGGATTATTAGAAGATCAATTGATGTCCTTTCTCAAGTGCAATACTGTATTGGTGTTAGTAATAAATTAAAAAGCAATGCAAAGCAAGCATTAAAAGCTATTAATCGTTTTCCTGTTTCTGAATCAAATGATCTTATAAAAGTCTCTGAAGATATTAATCCTGCAACAAAAAGAATTGACAATAATTCTTAAATTTTTTAATCAAATCATTGAATTGATATTCATTGCTTCATCAAATTCATCTTCGTTTAAATAACCTAATTTAATTGTTGCCTCTTTTAAGTTTAATGATTCTTTGAAGGCAAGGTTTGCAATTTCAGCTGCTTTTTCATAACCAACTTTTGGCACTATAGCGGTAACCAACATTAGTGAATTTTCTAAATTTACCTTCATTCTCTTTTGATTAGGTTCCATCCCGTCAACTAATTTTATTCTGAAGTTTTCTATTACATTTTTAAGTAATTTTAAACTTGTGAGAATATTAAATCCAATAAGAGGCTTATATTCATTCATCTGTAAAGTGCCGCTAGAATTTGCCATTGAGACTGCATATTCAAGACCCATTACCTGAGTACAAACCATTGATAAGGCTTCGCATTGAGTTGGATTCACTTTACCCGGCATAATAGAACTTCCAGGTTCATTTTGAGGAATAATTAGTTCATATATTCCTGATCTTGGACCAGAAGATAGAATTTTAATATCATTTGAAATTTTAAATAATGCACCTGCTAATATTTTTATCTGACTCATTACTTGAGCAAGACGATCATGCGAGGCCATGATAGAAAAATTATTTTTTGATTTATAGAACATTAGATTAGTATCTTCGGAAATTGATTTTATAGATTCTTCACAAAATCCTTTTGGACAATTAATCCCTGTACCAACGGCAGTTCCTCCCAGAGGTAAGAAATACAATTCATTCAGACTCATAGTAATTGCATTCTCAGCATCTTTAAGTTGCTCTGACCATCCCGATATTTCTTGCCCAAAAGTAAGGGGAACTGCATCTTGAAAATGGGTTCTTCCTATCTTTATAAGGTCTTTCCATTCTTCACTTTTTTTATCAAGGACCTTAGTAAGTTCTCTGATCGTTGGAACTAAATTTTTGATTATTTCATTAACAACAGATATTTGAATAGCAGCAGGAAAAGTGTCATTAGTTGACTGAGATTTATTTACATCATCATTCGGATGAATTGGTTGATGACTACCAAGCTCTGAATTAGTTTTTAAAGCTGCAATATTTGAAATTACCTCATTAACATTCATATTTGTTTGCGTACCACTTCCTGTTTGCCAAACTTTTAAGGGAAACTGTGAATCATGAACCCCATCCAGTATTTCTGTACATGCCTCTACAATCAAATCTTTTTTTCTTTTATCTATTAACCCTAAATTGAAATTCGCGATTGAAGCAGCTTTTTTTATGAGGGTCAGTGAATAAATTAATTCAATTGGAATTAATTCTTCTCCAATAGAAAAATTTATTATCGATCTTTGTGTTTGAGCACCCCACAAAGCCTCAATGGGAACCTCTATTGTTCCCATACTATCTTTTTCAATCCTAAAGTTTTTTGTCATTATTCCTCTGAAAACACTGGTTTAACTTAGATAAGGTTTTCAGTAATCCTAGATACCTAACTTTTCCCATATTACACTTAAATTATGGAGATGAATTGAAGGATTAAAACATTCTTCTAAGTCACTTTGATCAATAAAATCCATTATTTCATTATCTCTTTCTATATTTTGTTTGAAATTCCCATTTTCGGTATTCCACGCATGATGCGCATTTTTTTGTACTAATCTATAAGCTTTTTCTCTAGACAACCCTTTCTCTACAAGCAAAAGTAAAACTTTCTGACTAAAGATTACACCACCATATATATTTAAATTTTTGAGCATATTTTTTGGATAAACTTCCAAATTGCTTACTATATCTTTCATTTCCCTGAGCATAAAATGCAAACAGATTGATACGTCAGGTAACATGATACGTTCATTTGAACTATGGCTTATATCTCTTTCGTGCCAAAGTGGAACATTTTCCAGAGCTGTTAAGACGTAACTCCTCAAAATTCTTGCTAAACCGCTTACCCTTTCACTTCGAATAGGATTTCTTTTATGAGGCATGGCAGAACTTCCTTTTTGCCCTTTTGTAAAGCCTTCCTCAACTTCTAAAACATCAGTTCTTTGTAAATTTCTTATTTCAGTTGCGAATCTGTCTAGAGAAGCGCCAACTAGTGCAATAGTTTGAACATATTCTGCATGCCTGTCTCTCGATATGACCTGCGTACTTGCTGTATCAGGCTTTAAGCCGAGCAAATCACAAGTTATTTGTTCTACTTTGGGATTCGTATTAGCGTAAGTTCCCATTGCACCACTTATTTGTCCAATGGCAACAGATTCTTTAAGTGTTAACAATCTTTTTTTGTTCCTTATTATTTCTGCTAACCATCCAGCAAGTTTAAAACCGAAGGAAATTGGCTCCCCATGAATTGCATGAGATCTGCCAATCATTAAGGTATTTTTATGCTTCCTTGCTAATAATCTGACTTCATTCTCTAGGTTCTCAATTTCTTCTAACAACAATTCGCAAGAATCCTTTAACTGAAGAGATAAGCCAGTATCAAGTACATCACTACTGGTCATTCCAACATGTATATATCTTCCAGAATCTCCTACAAATTCATTAACGCTTGTAAGAAATGCGATGACATCATGCTTAACTTCTTTCTCAATTTCTGTAATTCTAGATTCATCAAACTTTGCATTTGAACGTATCTGTTTCATGGCATTCTCAGGAATTTTTCCTAGGGAAAAATTTGCTTCACATGCAGCTATTTCAACCTTAAGCCAACTCTGGAATTTTGCGCTATCAGTCCAGATTTTCCCCATTTCGGGTAATGTGTAACGCTCGATCACAATTTTTATTAATTATCAATTTAAACTTTATAACCAAAATCAAATTATTGCTCTATACCTTAAAGATGTACTTGCCATTGAAGATATTTGCTTGGCTATTATTTTCTTATGTAACATTTTTCTGACTATTTAAGAAAACTTAAATATGAAAAATTTTCCATTTATTCCTCTCGTTAATAATGGGTAATTTTTTAGTTCTTATTTAAAATTGGAAAGTATTAAAGAATTTGGATCTTAATCTTGTAGAAGTTCATTATTCAGTCTTTTTTTATTGATTAATAGATGATTAAAAAAAGTAGATTAGACCTTTATCTTCTTAAAATTGGTTTATGTGAAACTCGTCAAAAAGCCCAAGGTTTAATTCTTGCGGGCAAGGTTAGAGATATCAATGGAAAAGTATGGGATAAACCTGGACAACAAGTATTAATTGGATCTGAATTTTTTATTGATTCCGAACCTATGTTTGTATCAAGGGGTGGCGAAAAATTATTGGAGGCATTTAATAAACTTGAAATTAAAGTAAAAGATAAAATATGTATTGACGCAGGAATCTCTACTGGGGGATTTACTGATTGCTTATTGCAACAAGGAGCAAAGTTAGTTTATGGAATAGATGTTGGTTATGGGCAGACTGCATGGAAGATTAGAAATAATCCAAAAGTCATACTTTTTGAACGAACTAATATTCGAAATTTAAAACCTAATGATCTCTTATCTAGAAGTAATGAGTTGCCAAATTTTGTGGTTGCTGATTTGTCTTTTATTTCATTAAAGTTAGTTTTTAAATCTATTGGTAATTTATTAGAAGGTGATTGTATTGAGGGAATATTTTTGATTAAACCCCAATTTGAGGTGGGTAAAGATAAAGTCAGTAAAGGCGGGGTTGTCCGCAATCCTAGATTCCATACTGAGGCAATAGAGTCTGTTATTTATGCTGCTAAGAATTTCCAATGGAATATAAAGAATTTGATAGCTTCTCCTCTAGTAGGTCCTGCTGGAAATCATGAATATTTAGCTTGGATGACTTTAGGAAGTCAATCAAATAAAATGATTAATAGTGAATATATACAAAATTTAGTAAAGGAAACTCTTTAGATTAAAGAGCTTCTTCATCTTTGTCGCCAGTTCTAATTCTTACAACAGAATCAATTGATGTGATGAATATTTTTCCGTCACCTATCTCTCCAGTTTTTGCAGCTTCAGCAATTGCATCTATGACTGAATTAACTTTTTCATCTTCTACAACGACTTCTACTTTAAGTTTTTGAAGGAATTCAACAGTAAATTCGGAGCCTCTATATCTTTCAACTTGTCCTTTTTGCCTCCCAAAACCTCTTACTTCACTAACTGTCATTCCAACAATACCAGAGTTTACTAATGCAATTTTTACATCCTCCAGCTTAAATGGACGTATGATTGCCTCAATTTTCTTCATGATTAAAGATTGAACATTCCTATCTTAATTGTTTTTTGGAAAAACATCCAACATTGAAATATCAGAAAAACATTCAATATTAAGGCCTGCATTCGTGGCGTCTTCAATTAAAAGTTGGGAATTTTCTTCAGAAATTATTACTGTACTATTTGACAAAGCTTCCCACTGATCATTCTCAAAGTGTGTTTGAAGCCATAACATTCCTAATGCGCTTTTTGGTTGAAGGGATTTATTTAAGTTGTTATCGATAGTTATCAAACAAATGTCCATTAATTTTTCATTGAACTAAAGACATATAAACCTTTTGGCCGACATTATGAATGTTACAACTGATACAAAAACGAGATTTAACAGCTTTTGACTTAGCCAATTGTAATACTTAGATTTGTTGATACTTTTGCGAATTTTTATCTTTATATATAGTTTTTATATAGGTTTAGTAAAAAAATTCTACTAAAAATGAATACAGCTAAATTAGAAGATTCGACTCAAAGACCGCTATATGGTGAAAGAATTATTGAAGAATCAAAAATAATTTGTTTCGATAATCCGAACAAGAAAAGAATTTATGAAATTTCTATTCAGTTACCTGAATTTACATGTAAGTGCCCTTTTTCTGGTTATCCAGATTTTGCAAAGCTAAATATTATTTATCAACCTAATTTGAGAGTCTATGAGTTGAAGTCATTAAAGCTTTATATTAATAATTTTAGAGATATAAAAATATCACATGAGGAAGTTGTGAATAGAATTATGGATGATTTAGTGAATGAAGGTTCACCTCACTGGATACATTTAAACGCTGCATTTAACCCCAGAGGGAATGTTTCTATGCAGTTAGATATTTTTAGTGGGCAGAAAAGAAATTAAAATTTTTTTATTTCTTCTGATAATTTAAAAAATTCTTTTTTAAAACCAACTAGATTTTTATTGCTAAGGCCTCCAATAGATAACTTTTGTGATTCTTTATTTACAAGAATCCATAATTCCTTAGTTGGTATAAGACTTATTATTGTTCCAAAAATTATTAAAATAAAAGAAAAGTAGATAAATGGTATAGACGGATCATTTTTTATTATTAAACCACTACTGGGAATTATTTTTTTCAGAGAAACTCTTGAAGAATTAACTTCTAAAGGATTGTCATTGGTATAGAGATTAATTCCTGAAAAATTTTCTATATTCGAAATTTTAAGTGGACCATTTTCATTATCTATTGTTAGAAGGAAATTTTTTTTAGTCTCTGATCCTAATTCAATTAAAACTCCCCAAACTTGATTACCGATTTCGGGAATTTCCTTTAATTGTAATTGATAAAGGATATTATCTATTTCCAAAACAACTTTTGATATTGCCCAATCTGCTTGATAAATAGTTAATCCTTCAAACCGGATTGGGTGATTAACTTTGGTGGTTTTTATTTCATTAAGATTTAGATCTTCAGATGAAAAATTTAATTTTGAAATAAACTGTTTGGGTACACCATCACTTTCTCGTTCTATAGAAAAATCGACTAATTTTACATTTGCTTTTGAGTTTGTGCTCTCATTAACAAGATCCAAACTTTCTCCAGGCATTAAATATTGTTCTTTTGTTTGACTAGTAAAACTTCCATATGCTGAACCTATAAGTAAGACTATTAATCCGATATGTACAACTAAAGGACCGATTTTTCCAATTAAACCCTTTCTTGCAGAAATATGACTTTTAAATTTGTATGTTTTCCATCCTCTTTTTTTAAGTAATAAATCTACTTTTGATATATGTTCTCCATCTTGATTGATTGGATGATTTGTAGTTAGTTGCAGTTTGCTAAATTTTTTTTCACTGTTGTATTCAATCCATTTTAATGAAGCTTTTAATGAAGGGATTTGCCTCCTGAAACTACAAGCTGCTAAGGAAATGCAAAGAAGAATTAAAGCAAATAAAAACCAAAAGCTTGTATATATGTGATCCAATTGAAGTTTTAAGACTTTTTCTCCATCTAAAAATCCAAAAATGGGAGCACTATTGAAATTATCAATATAAAATTTATGACTACTACCTTGAGGTATAAAAGTCCCTATGCCGCTTGTAATAGCTATGAAAATTATCAGTGATATGGCGAATCTTAAACTTGATATCTTTAATATTAGATTCTTAAAAATAATCATTCAAATCCAATTTGATAATAAATTTAATAACCCTAGGGAAACTAAAAATATCCCACTTAAAGTCGGAATTATTTGACTAAATTTTCTAAGCGCTAAAAATTGTTTTAAGTTTTCTGCAGTAGCTCCTGCAATGATTAATGGGGTTACTTGGCCTATCCCAAAGAAAAATAAAAAAATAATAGATATTGTTGGATTTTTAGCTTGCGATACCCAAGCTAGAAGAGTTGCTAAAACTGGAGTAATACAAGGTGAAGAAGCCAGTCCAAAAGTAGTCCCTACAGCAAAAGGCGCTATAAATGTTGGTATTTTATCTTCGATTATTTTTATATCAGGTCCATTCGGGAACTGAAACTTTAGAATACCTAGTAAATTTAAACCCATTATTATTGCTATCACGGCAACGATAGAAGTGTAAAAAGATGGGATTTGCCCATATATCCTACCTAAGAACCCACTGGCAGCGCCAAGGGCAACGAGTGAAAAAACGATTCCTCCTGAAAAACTAATAAGTTTAAATTTATTTTTCTCTGTTCCTCCTATATAAGCAATAGTGATTGGTAGTAGTGATAATGAGCATGGCCCAAGACTTGTTAAAAGTCCTGCGCTGAAAACCAAAAATATTGTAAATGGTCCAGGGTTATTAAGGCCATTCTGCATAAGCAGATTACCCTTTTGAGATAATTCTGAAATAACTAAATTAAATGATTCGATAACTTGATTTAAATCTTATAAATTCTAACTAATTAAGAGTCTTTCGTGTACTAATCATACCTATGAAGCCTGTAGATTCTAGTGAACATCTCAGTAACATCCCTGCAATAAAAAATGATGCGATTAATGAATTCCCACCATAACTAATGAAAGGTAGTGGTAAGCCAGTAGTAGGCATAGAGCCTGTTGTTACAGCAATATGCATTATTGATTGACCTATTAACAATACACCACATCCAATAGAAACTAATTTTGTATAGTTGTTCCTGCACTTTAGAGCAATTCTTACAGTTATATATGAGAAAAATGCTAGAAAGCCAAGGAATAAAGTACACCCTAACAAACCAAATTCTTCAGCAAAAATGGCAAAAATAAAATCTGTGTACATAAAAGGTAGGTACTGTAATTTTTGTATAGATAATCCATAACCTTGGCCAAATAGACCACCTGAACCTATAGCTAATAAACTCTGAACCAATTGAAAGCCACTTTCCTGTTGATCTTGCCAAGGATTAATAAATGAAGTGACTCTAAGTTTCTGATATTCGTTATTAAAGATACTAAT
This sequence comes from uncultured Prochlorococcus sp., assembly GCA_902544495.1. Classification (GTDB taxonomy): domain Bacteria; phylum Cyanobacteriota; class Cyanobacteriia; order PCC-6307; family Cyanobiaceae; genus Prochlorococcus_A. The sequence continues at coordinate 93,923 of CACCCI010000001.1, read as the reverse complement.
ACATCCAGTGATGAATCCTAATGAAGCAAATGAGCAAAGAGAGCTGAGTTTTACGCCTCCACATAAACCCATTATCCAAAAAAGAATTCCAGTTAATGATGCAGTACTTAAATTAGGTTGCTTGAGTATTAATAAAATTAATAAACCAAAGGACAAAATTGAAATTAATTTTTTATCATCCTTTATCAGATTCCAATGAGCAAAAAGGTTAGAAGCTTCAAGAATCAGAAAAGGTTTTATTAATTCAGATGGTTGCAGACGTAAATTACCTAGCACTAGCCATCTTGAAGAGCCATTCACTGTAATTCCAGTAATGTTGGTTAGAAAAATCAAAAAAAATAAAATATAAAAAATAATCCTTGAAAACTTTAGTAGATTTCTAATGTTCGTATTAAGAACGAAATAAAACAGACCAACACCCGGAATTGTCCAAATAATTTGTTTTTTTAAGAAATAAGCCCAATTCCCCATTTCTCTACTAGCCACCCACCAACTTGACGATCCTAGAACGCATATTCCTAACATTGACCAAATTCCAATGAGGATAATGAGTATTTTTGCCTCATATGGCCATATTTTCCAAGGCAAAGGAGAAAAAGATTCTATTAAGTTGCTTTGATTACTTTTTTTACGAAGACTATGGTTTTTTTTTCTTTTAGAAATTCTTCTATATTTTATTTTTTCTTGACTTATCTCCAATTTTTTAGATGTATATTTACTATTGAGACGTTTAATTGAGATTTTGCCAAGTCTTTTATTAACGTTTTAAAGTGTTAAATCAATAAAAAAGATGACTTTTCATAAACTTTTTTTTAAGAATAAAGTAAAAAATGGTCTATGGATTCATCCTAAATCTTAAGAATTAACTTTTTATAAAAAAAAACTAGCTAAAAGGCACCTCTCCGTGATAGATTCCGTGAGTTTATATACTTACTTCAAACCATTCAGAGAGGTTTCTAAACTATGTTCACATCAGTGGACTCAAACAGAAAAAAACTTGAGCATCCCTCTAATGAGAATGTTCAAATTACTCGATCCCTGAATAATTCGATCATCAAAGAAAGTAAATCTGGCATTGCCAATCAAATTGATAATTTGCTTTCTCAAAATGATGAATACACAAAATTGCAATTAACAATTTTTGGAATTACTTTTATTGTTTCTATTTTATTGGCGTCAATAACTGGAATTTTTCTAGGATTTACTTTTGGTTTTAGTATTTTTATAGGTGCAATAGCCGGTATTTTTTACCTACGTTTGCTTGCCAAAAGTATAGGGAAACTTGGTAAAGAATCATCAGGTGTATCAAAATTGCAACTATTAGTTCCAGTTTGTCTCTTTATTTTCGCGAGCAAGCTAGGATCTTTGGATATTTTTCCTGCAATGATAGGTTTTTTCATTTATAAGCCTTCACTCATTCTTTATTTTTCACGTTCTTAAGTAAATTTTTTTATTCAAAACAAATGTTTTTTAATTCCTTGCTAACAAATTTTGCAGCATTAGAAGTTGGTCAACATCTTTATTGGCAAATTGGAAATATCAGACTTCATGGGCAGGTATTTTTAACATCTTGGATTTTATTAGGAGCTTTATTAGTTTTTATTTCTTTAGGAACTAAAAAGATGGAAAATGATCCTAAAGGCCTTCAAAACTTACTTGAGTTCCTATGGGATTACATAAGAGATCTTGCTCGGACGCAAATAGGTGAAAAAGTTTATAGAGATTGGATGCCATTTATAGGTACTTTATTTTTATTCGTCTTTGTTAGTAATTGGGGAGGAGCTTTAATTCCTTGGAGATTGATTAAGTTACCAAGTGGAGAATTAGGAGCACCTACTGCTGATATCAATACAACTATAGCCTTGGCTTTATTGGTTTCACTTTCTTATTTCTATGCAGGTTTAAGCAATAAGGGTTGGAGATACTTCGAATATTATGTTCACCCAACTCCGATTATGCTTCCTTTCAAAATTTTAGAGGATTTTACTAAACCTTTATCGCTCTCTTTCAGGCTATTTGGAAATATTTTGGCTGATGAACTTGTTGTTGGTGTTCTAGTCTTTTTAGTTCCGCTAATTCTCCCGATACCTGTTATGTTCCTAGGATTGTTTACTAGTGCAATTCAGGCATTGATTTTCGCAACTTTGGCGGCCTATTACATTGGAGAAGCTGTTGAAGAACATCATTAGCTGTCTTCTAATACATTCAGACGCTTTTACAAAGAGTCTGTAATCTGGCAAAATATCTAATCGCGTAGGTCTGAATATATCAGACCCATTCTTAAAAGAAAGGATGTCCAAGCGTGTATGACAACAAAGATTATCACAAGTATTAAGCTCTTTATTTCAAAATTATGGATTCGATTACTTCCGCTGCATCAGTTGTAGCTGCTGGTTTAGCAGTTGGTCTAGGTGCTATTGGCCCAGGTCTTGGACAAGGTAACGCAGCTCAAGGTGCTGTTGAGGGTATTGCCCGTCAACCAGAAGCTGAAGGTAAAATCAGAGGAACTCTTCTTTTATCTTTCGCTTTTATGGAGTCATTAACAATTTACGGATTAGTTGTGGCTTTGGTACTACTTTTTGCGAATCCTTTTTCCTAAAAGTTAATATTGCTTCTAATCCCTTATTAGCAATATTTAAATTTAATTTTTTAACTTCAACTGAATCATATGTTGGCCTTTAATTTTTTTGGTGCTACAGAAGGTGGATTATTTGACATAAATGCCACTTTGCCTCTTATGGCGATACAAGTAGTTGCACTTACTTACATATTAAATTCTCTCTTTTTTAAGCCTGTTGGCAATGTTGTAGAAAAAAGAGAAAAGTTTGTAAGTAATAATATTATTGAGGCCAAAAATAAACTTTCGGAGGTTAAAAAATTAGAAGCTGATTTATTAACTCAGCTTCAAAGCGCTCGTACAGAAGCCCAAAGAATTGTGAGCGAAGCTGAGAATGAGTCTGACAAGCTTTATAAAGAAGCACTAGAACTTGCCAACAATGAAGCAAATGCTTCAAAAGAAAAAGCAAGACTAGAAATTGAAAGTCAGACGACTGCTGCTCGTGATCAACTTTCTAAACAGGCTGATGTTCTTAGCGAACTTATTGTTAATAGATTGATTCTAGAAAAATGAATTTAACTCTTTTAGCTACAGAAGGTTTTGGATTGAACTTCAATTTATTCGAAACCAATATCCTTAATTGGGCTGTAGTAGTTTTCGGTCTTTATAAATTTTTGCCTGGTTTCCTAGGTAAAATGCTTCAAAAAAGGAGAGAAGGAATCCTTCTTGAATTAAAAGATGCTGAAGATCGACTCCTAAATGCAACTCAAGCTTTAGAAAAGGCGAAGAAAGATTTATCTTCAGCAGAAGAAAAAGCTTCTCAAATAAAAGCAGATTCCCTAAAAAGATCTGAATCAATCAGAATGGAAAGTGAGAAAAAAGCGATAGAGGAGATGGCACGAATTAAACAAAGTGCAATCTCTGATGAGAGCTCTGAAGCATCCAGAGCAATTTCTCAACTTCGTAAAGAAGCTGTAGAACTTGCAATTAAGAAAGCTTTAGATTCTCTCCCAAATCGACTTGATAATACAACTCAAGAAAATTTGGTAACTCAATCAATTAACAATATTGAGGAGAACTAATGCCACTTTTAAATTCAGTTACTACACCATACGCAGAGGCATTACTTCAAGTTGTGAATGAAAATTCGCAAACTGAAGAGATGGTTTCTGAAGTTAAACAACTCTTGGTATTAATAAATGATTCTCCTGAACTGGAGAAGGCACTATCCTCTCCCATTTTAGAGACAGATGCTAAGAAGAAAATCATTAATGAAATTTTTTCAACAAAGGTTAATTCTTCTTTATTGAATTTCTTAAAATTACTGGCCGATAGGCAAAGAATTGGAATCCTTACTTCAATTCTTGAGAGGTTTTTAGAGATTTACCGAGAAAATAGTAATATTGCTTTGGCAACTGTTACTTCTGCAGTCGAGCTTACTGATGAACAGAAAGGTTTAATTACCAAAAAGATCATCAATATTGCTGGAACTGAAAAATTAGAACTTGTAACTAAAATCGATCCATCTCTTATTGGTGGTTTCGTCGCCAGTGTAGGATCAAAAGTAATTGATGCTTCTCTTGCTTCACAAATAAGAAAACTTGGCTTATCCCTTTCCAAGTAACTTTTAAATCAACCTTAAATTCTTAAATCCATGGTATCTATACGCCCTGATGAAATCAGTTCAATCTTAAAACAACAAATAACTGATTATGACCAATCTGTAAGTGTTAGCAATGTAGGAACTGTTCTGCAAATCGGTGATGGCATTGCAAGAATATATGGCTTAGATCAGGTTATGGCTGGTGAGTTATTGGAATTTGAAGATGGTACCGAAGGTATAGCTTTAAATCTTGAAGATGATAATGTTGGGGCCGTATTAATGGGAGAGGCACTTGGTGTCCAAGAAGGAAGTAACGTTAAGTCCACGGGTAAAATTGCATCTGTTCCAGTTGGTGAAGCAATGCAGGGGAGAGTTGTTAACCCTCTCGGACAACCAATAGATGGGAAAGGGGAAATTCCAACAAGTGATACTAGATTGATTGAAGAAATGGCTCCTGGAATAATCAAGAGAAGATCAGTGCATGAGCCAATGCAAACAGGTATCACTTCTATTGATGCAATGATTCCTGTTGGAAGAGGTCAAAGAGAATTAATTATTGGTGATAGACAAACTGGAAAATCTGCAATTGCTATCGATACGATAATTAACCAAAAAGGTCAAGACGTAGTTTGTGTTTATGTAGCTATTGGTCAGAAGTCAGCATCAGTAGCAAACATCGTAGAGGTATTAAGAGAGAGAGGAGCCCTAGATTATACAGTTGTAGTTAGTGCAGGAGCTTCAGAACCAGCTGCTTTACAGTACTTAGCACCTTATACCGGTGCAGCAATTGCTGAACATTTTATGTATCAGGGTAAAGCAACACTTGTTATTTATGATGATCTAACGAAACAAGCTCAGGCTTATAGACAAATGTCTCTTCTTTTAAAAAGACCACCAGGAAGAGAGGCTTATCCAGGAGATGTTTTCTACTTGCACAGTAGATTGTTAGAAAGAGCAGCAAAACTTTCTGATGCTATGGGAGGGGGTTCTATGACAGCTCTACCAATTATTGAAACTCAGGCAGGGGACGTTTCTGCTTACATCCCAACTAACGTTATTTCAATTACAGATGGACAAATATTCTTGAGTGCAGATTTATTTAACTCAGGATTAAGACCAGCTATTAATGTTGGTATTTCTGTTAGCCGTGTTGGAGGAGCCGCTCAGACAAAAGCAATTAAAAAAATTGCAGGAACTTTAAAATTAGAACTCGCACAGTTTGATGAACTAGCTGCTTTTTCTCAATTTGCATCTGATCTTGATGAAGCAACTCAGCAACAACTTGAACGAGGCAAAAGACTAAGAGAGTTATTAAAGCAACCTCAATTCTCACCGCTGAACCTTGCAGAACAAGTTGCAGTTGTTTATGCAGGAGTTAAAGGTCTTATTGATGAGGTTCCTGTTGAAGATGTAACTAAATTTGCAACTGAACTTAGGGAATACCTAAAGTTAAATAAAGCGGAATTTATAGAAGAGATTCTTAAAGAAAAGAAGTTAAATGATGGATTAGAAGCGACGCTAAAAGATGTGATAAATGAAGTTAAATCATCAATGCTTGCCACAGTTTAAATTTATTTAGGAGATACCATGGCAAATCTTAAAGAGATTAGAGATCGAATCGTTTCCGTTAAAAATACAAGAAAAATAACGGAGGCCATGAGACTTGTTGCAGCTGCAAAAGTTAGGAGAGCTCAAGATCAAGTTCTTAAGAGTAGACCTTTTGCAGATAAACTTGCGCGAGTCTTAGAAAATATTCAATCTAGAGTAAAATTTGAGGCTGTCGACTCTCCTCTATTATCCAAGAGAGAAGTAAAGAGTATCTCCTTGGTTTGCATAACTGCTGATAGAGGTTTATGCGGTGGTTACAATACAAATATTATAAAAAAGGTAGAAATAAGATACGCAGAATTAGTCAAACAAGGGTATCAACCAAATTTAATTTTGGTAGGGAAGAAAGCTATTGGATATTTTCAAAATAGAAAGGATAGATATGTAATTAAAAGTACTTTCAAAGAACTAGAACAGGTACCCACAGTCAAGGATTCTGAAGGAGTTACAAATGAGATTTTAGCCGAATTTCTTTCAGAAAATTCTGATAGGGTGGAAATTATTTACACGAAATTCATCACTTTAGTTAGCTGTGCCCCTGTCGTTCAAACACTATTGCCACTTGACCCTCAAGGAATCGCTGAGGAAAACGATGAAATTTTTAGGTTAACTACAAAAGATAGTAAGTTACTTGTTGAAAAATCAAATATTGAAAAAAGTGATTCAGAGAAGTTGCCATCAGATATTGTTTTTGAACAAAGTCCTGATCAACTATTAGATTCCTTATTACCATTATATTTACAGAATCAGGTACTAAGAGCTCTTCAAGAGTCGGCAGCTTCTGAACTCGCTTGCAGGATGACTGCTATGAATAATGCAAGTGATAATGCTAAAGAATTAGCAAGTACTTTGAATCTAACCTATAACAAAGCCAGACAAGCAGCTATTACACAAGAAATATTAGAAGTTGTAGGAGGTTCAGCAGTCTAGTAATAAGATTTAGGATATGCCTGAATATAATATCAAAGTTCAATTTGAGCAAAAGACTTTTAGTTTTTTATGTCCTGAAGATCAAGATATTATTTCAGCGGCAAAAATGAATGGAATAGATTTACCAAGTAGTTGTTGTTCAGGAGTTTGTACAGATTGTGCATCCATGATATTGGAAGGATCCGTTGATCAGGAAGATGCTATGGGATTAAATGATGATTTACGGGAAAAGGGCTTTGCACTTTTGTGTGTAGCATACCCCAAGTCAGATTTGAATATTGTTATTGGTAAAGAAGTCGAAGATGATTTATATAATGATCAATTTGGTAAATATCAAAAATGAAATTAACTTCAGTTGATTATTATTTAGATTGGCCAGTTTCAATAAAATTAAAAAATTTAAGGGAATTCATTATTACAAATTTAGAAAAAAAAGGAGATTTAATTCGATGGTCAATTGTTGATATTCAAAATTCTATTGACTCTTTTGGAACAAAAAAACTTAAAATTAAGGCTGTCATATCTAATTAAAAAATATAAATTAAAATATTTTTAATAATGGAAAATTCACCAACAATATTTATTGTCCCAACTGGTATTGGTTGTGAAGTTGGAGGTTTTGCTGGGGATGCACTTCCTACAGCTAAATTATTAGCATCCGCAAGTGGATGTTTAATTACTCATCCAAATGTTATGAATGGCGGTACTCTTTCTGAAAAAGATAAAAATATTTTTTATGTTGAGGGTTATAGTTTAGACCGACTTGCTAAAGGAGAAATCGCTTTAAAAAGGGTAAAGCAACAGAAAATTGGGATAATTTTTGATTCAGCCATTGAAAAAGAAATATTAGTAAGACATTTACAAGTTGCTGATGCATGTGTTTCTACTTTAGGGATTAATGTCCATTCTTATGTGATTACAAAAAAACCATTAAACATAGTTATTGATTCTGATCCTTCAGAAATCAGTGGTGGCACAATTGAAAATCCTGATACTCTAATTGATGCTGGAAAATGTTTAATAGAAAAAGGAGTTACGGCAATAGCAATTGTGGCGAAATTTCCAGATGATCCAGATTCTTTAGAAACTAATATCTATCGAGAGGGGAAAGGGGTTGACCCTATTGCTGGAGTCGAAGCAGTTATAAGTCATTTAATAAGCAAATTTTTAAAAGTTCCCTGTGCTCACGCACCTGCTTTAAATCCAATTGAATTGAATGAAAATTTAGATCCTCGTACTGCTGCAGAAGAAATAGGATACACCTTTTTACCATCAGTATTAATTGGGTTAAGCAATGCACCTGACATTGTTGAATTGCCGGCTAAAAATGAATCAATCTCACTACACCCTAATCAGATTGAATCTATTGTTGTTCCTAATGGTGCATTAGGTGGAGAAGCAGTACTAGCAGGGATTGAAAAAGGTTTAAATATTATCTCTGTAAAAAATCAAAATACATTAAAAGTGACAAGTGAGTTTTATAATTATCCCAATCTTTTTGAAGTTGATAATTATTTAGAAGCTGCAGGCATAATTCTTGCTATCAAAAAAGGTATCAACCTTGATTCAGTTAAACGGCCTTTAAAAAAAATCCAACAGTGTTCTTATAGTGATTAATAAGATATTGCTATGGGAACTCTCCAGTCACTTCCTAATGATTGACTGCTTAGTTTTAATATTGGAGGAGCCTGCTTTCTTTTGAATTCCGCTTTTTTTATTAGTGAGATAATTTTTAAAATTAAATCTTTTTTATAACCATCTTCTTCTAGTTGTTGTAAATCTTTTTTCTCTTCAATAATTCCTTTAAGAACATTATCTAGAATAGAATAAGGTGGGAGAGAATCAGTATCTAATTGATCAGGACCTAATTCGGCACTTGGAGCTTTCGTAAGAATATTTTCACCAATTATTCCTACATTAGTATCTAACATATATGATTTTCTATGATTAATTGAATCTTCACTATCAAGCCAATTGCATAATTTAAAAACATTAGTTTTATATAAATCCCCAATTACCGATAATCCCCCATTCATATCACCATAAAGTGTGCAATATCCTACAGCTAGTTCTGATTTATTGCCTGTTGAAAGTAATAAATGCTTTTCTTGATTTGCTAAAGCCATCAGAAGCGTACCTCTGATTCTTGATTGAATATTTTGATTTGTTATTTCAGCCATATTGAAAGATACGGTATTTAAAAAAGATTCTTCAAAACAACTCATCAAATTTTCAATTGGGATACTATTGAAATTTATTTTTAATCTTCTCGCTAAATCTTTAGCATCACTCTTTGAATGAGATGAGCTCCACTTAGAGGGCATTGAGACGCAATAAATATTATCACTGCCAAGAGCAGCTGTCGCAATTGCTGAAACTAGTGCAGAATCAATGCCACCACTTAGTCCAATTAAAGCTGTTTTAAAGCCGCATTTTTGAGCATAATCCCTAACACCAAGGACTAATGCATCAAAAATTGATGACATCTCAGAATTTTCAGATTTATTTTTTTGAGGCTTTGTTTGCTCAATATTCCAACTGGAGAGGTCTTCTGAAAAAGATTTTAATTGCTTAATTTTAGATCCATTCTTATCAAGAATAAAACTATTTCCATCAAAAATTAAATTATCATTTGCCCCAATCTGATTAACATATATTAGCGGTACTTGAAGATATTGAGCAGCAAAACTCGACACTTTGGATCTTAGCTCTAACTTTTTGAAGGTATATGGGGAGGCGGATAAGTTCACTAAGATATCAACTTTTTTTTTCTTTAAATCAAAAATAGGATTCTTTTTATGTATACCTCTACCTTCTATATTTTTGTTGACCCATAAATCCTCACATATAGTAAAGCCAATTCGCCAGCTTTTATTATTAATTTCTTTTGTTAATACGGAAACTTTTTTTTCTGATCTAAAGTATCTTTTCTCATCAAATACTTCATAGGTAGGAAGAATAATTTTACGAGCAATTATTTTCCACTCACCGCGCTCAAGCAATGCAATAGAATTATAAAGATTTGGGAAAAAAGAATCATTGATTATCTCAGCTATGCCCACTGTGATACTCAAGCTCCCATATTTTTTATTAATATCTAAGGCTAATTGGTCAAGAATTTGATATTGATTGTTGATTAAATTTTTTTTTAGAAGTAGGTCTTTTGCTGGATATCCCCATAGTGATAATTCTGGAGTAAGAACTAAATCAGCAGAAATTGAGCTAGCTTTCGAAGCAGTACTAAGTATTTTTTTTGCATTACCCTCTAAATCACCAACAACTGGATTAATTTGAGCAAGTAAAAACTTCATTCAACTAATTTAGTGGATTCATATAAATTATTCTTTTTAACAATATCTATTAATGAAGTTGGTAAATTAGAATAATTAAAATTCGACCTTAGCTTAGAACTTGAAATGTTTGGGATTTTTATGGTTGAAATCTTAAATTTCACTTTATAAGTTTCTAACATTTTAAGAGTATTTGATTCAACAGGATATCCCTCTCTTAAAATTACTAAAAAACTCACCTCATCAGTAATTTTATCAAAATTTTTCCAGTAGAAAATATCTTTAATTAAATCGCTCCCAATAACAAAATCTAGATTAGTTAACTCATAAATTCTTTTACATTTTTTAATTGACTCTACTGCCCATTGGCTACTAACACATTGATTAAATATAATTTTAGGATTATCTAAATCTTCAATAAGAGTTTTTAATAAAAGGCTACGAATTGAGATATTCTCTTTGTGATTTTTGTTGGGGTTGTTACTAACATAACCAATTGTAAAAGCATATATTTTGGATAATTCTTCAAGAATTTTTTTATGTCCAATGGTAGGTGGATCTGCACTTGTACCAAATAATGCAATGCTTTTTCCCATTTAAGTTTTAAGGCAGAATGCTAACAAAATTATTATTTAAATTTCTATTTGAAAAATAAATATTTATGTGTTTGAAAATCTCTGGGTCATTAAAATTAGTATTTTGGATCATAATAGCGGGCTCTATAAAAGAAGCTTTGCTTCTTATAAATATCTCTTTTGCTGCCAATTTCCCTAGAATTTTTGTTGAGTGCACTGCGATTGCTGCTTGAATAATTGCGATGGGTCCATAGGGTAATAATGAAAGCCCGCTAGTAAAAGGTGCTGTAATAAGAATTAATTTCTTAATAAGGTTGAGAGTGGTATTAACCCCGACTTGAGTGACTCCCAAACAAAAATTATTAATGGATATATTTTTAAATATTTTTCTTGTAGATTCACCTTTCAACTTTAAGCCGTAAATCTTACTTAATTCGTTAATCAATGCGGTATCTAGTGCAAAACCACCAGCAACATCAAATAAAATAAAAGGATTAAGAGCTACTGCGGATGCCTTTATAGTCGAAAATTTACCAATAGTTGATTGAGCTAATTTCTGCCTTCTTTTCAATCTTTGTTCTTTTAATCGCAGGAACAACTTGTCAGCTAATTGAATAGAATTTAGTGTTAATAGTATCTCACCATATTGATTGATTAATTTTGCTAGGTAATTTTTAAGATTGTTTTCATTATTAATAATTATTGGAATATGTAAATCTTTTGGAAGCTTAGAATTTATATTATCAATTATTTCTTTTAATTCATTTTTATTAAAAAGATCAATTTTATTTAAAATTAAAATAATTTTTTTCCCATCTTTTATAAAAGAGCTGATTTCATTTAACTCATTTCTATTTAAATCTCCCGAAACTATAAAAAGAATTAAATCTGAATGATTTATGTAAGAGTAAACTTTATCAGGGAATTTAATATTGCACAGATCAAATCCTGGAGAATCTAGCAACTCTAAACTATTGAGTGTTTGATCTTTAAGAGTCCAAGTTTCCGATTGTATTTCTTTTGTGGTCCCATTAACAATATCTGTTTTGAATATGTCTTTTTTTAATAAAGAATTTAAAACAGAGGATTTTCCTACACCTGATTTACCATATGCACCAATTCTTATTTTTTTTTCTTTGAGTCTTAAAAGTTGTTGATTAAAAGAAATTATTTCTCTATTAAAAATACTTTTTTCATAATTGGTAAGGTCAATAGTCTCCCACCATTTTTTTAAAAGTAAATAATTTTCTTTAATTTTAAATTGTTTCATGATTTATTCTTCCACCAACCGGCTAATACAGATAAAACAGCTTCTGCACCAATAATTCCCACGAATCCTCCGAATTCATCTACTACTACTTTCACTTCTTTATGATCGTTGTCAAATTTAGTTAATAATTGATCTGCTTTAATCATTTCGGGAATGTAGTCCACAGGTTCGCAAATTTCTGATAATAATTTTTTGTTTTCGCCATTAATTAAATATTCCAACATTTTTTCGCGCTTTACTACCCCTTGTATTTTGTCAACTTTATCACCCAAAATAACCCACCATGGTGAGCTGTCAGACATTATAAGGTTTGAATTTTCATCAAGATTTGAAGACCCATCAAGACAAGGTGCCGATACCCTAGGGGTCATTAAGTCTTTAGCTTTTAAATCATTTAATTGAAAAACCTTAAATATCATTGCTGCCTCATCAGCCTCTATAAAACCTTTTTGACTTCCAATTTTTGCCATTTGTCTAATTTCTTCTTCATCAGTTGAAATTTCGTTTTCTGCTGTAATAACCGGAAAAATCTGTTCAATTAATATTAAGAATGGCCTCATTAAAGTATTTAATATTCGCAAGATAGGAACAGATAATAGTGCTATTTGAACTGAAAATTTTGTACCAAGAGCTTTTGGTAGTACTTCCCCTACTAAAACAACTAGTATGTAAAAAGCTATTGAAAAAAGGGTTAAACCAAAACTGCTATTAATTACTAATGCTCCGTATACTCCTAAAATAAGACTACCAATTATATTAAATCCATTATTAGTTATAGTAATTACAGTTAGCGTCCGTCCAAGATGTTTTCTAAGTTTTAGAAGTTGATTTGCAGAACTTTTTGGCTTTTGTCTAGAGGCAATTTCTAAAATTCTAATTGAATTTACGGCTAAAAAAGCTGCTTCTACTCCCGAACAACATGCTGATCCAATTAAAATTATTACTATTAGCAAAAATAAACCGTAAACACTTGGTTCCATTACCATTAAATTAGATTAGATACTAAATCTGTTTTAATTCATTCTTCCATTTTTTTTTTAAACACGCCAATACACAATTTATGTTTGAACCTGACTATAAAGTTTTTGAAGAAAGAAGAGAAATATTCCTAAATAAATTAGGTGGGAAAGCTGCTATTATTCCTGGGGCTAATCTTGTAAAGCATCATGCTGATTGTGAATACCCTTTTAGGCAAGATAGTAATTTTTGGTATTTAACAGGTTTCGATGAGCCAGATGCAATCGCTCTTTTCTTATCACATAAGCCAAAAGGAGAGAGATTTATTATGTTTGTCGCTCCTAAAGATGTTATAAGCGAAGTTTGGCATGGCTTTCGATGGGGTTTAGAAGGGGCTGAAAAAAAGTTTAAGGCTGATAAGGCTCATTCAATAAACGAATTAAGAGATTTACTCCCAACTTACATAAATGGTTCTGATGAGCTTGTTTTTTCAATTGGAAAGCATCCAATAATAGAGAAAATGGTACTTGAGATATTTTCAAAACAACTTGAAAATCGCTCAAGATCCGGGACTGGTGCAAATTCTATAAAATCTCCAGATATTTATTTAAATGAGATGAGATTAATAAAAAGTGAATTTGAGATTAAGAGAATGAGAGAGGCAATACAAATTTCAGCTGAGGCTCATGAACTAGTTAGAGAATGTATCTCATCAAAGAGAAATGAAAGACAAATTCAGGGACTTCTTGAGGGGTTCTTTTTGGAAAAAGGGGCTAGAGGACCAGCATATAACTCAATTGTTGCATCAGGAGATAATGCTTGTATTTTGCATTACACCTCAAATAACTCACCCTTGAAGAAGGAAGATTTATTATTGGTGGATGCTGGCTGCTCACTTATTGATTATTACAATGGAGACATTACAAGAACTATTCCAATAGGTGGTAAATTTTCATATGAGCAAAAAGTTATCTATGAAATTGTATTAAGTGCGCAGAAAAAAGCTATTAAAAGTGCAGTAAAGGGATCGAATTCTAGTGCTGTGCATAACGTTGCTTTAACTATTCTCATAGAAGGATTAAAGGAAATTGGTTTACTGTCTGGCAGCACAGAGGAGATAATTGAGAACCAATCCTATAAACATCTTTACATGCATAAAACTGGACATTGGCTAGGCTTAGATGTCCATGATGTTGGAGCATACAGAATGGGGGACTATGAAGTGCCACTACAGAATGGAATGATTCTTACAGTAGAACCTGGGATCTATATAAGTGATAGGATCCCAGTCCCTGAGGGACAACCCCCTATAGATGAGAAATGGAAAGGCATAGGGATAAGAATAGAAGATGATGTCTTAGTTAGAGATACAAACCCAGATGTTTTAAGTATTGCTGCATTAAAAGAAATTTCTGATTTAGAATTCTGAAATTTGACTTATCAAGTTAATAGATTTATTTTTTATTAAGTTTAAAGCTCAAAAATGAATAAGCCCGATTCATATGATTCAAAACTTTCCCAAGCTAGAGGCTTAGCCAGTCAGCTAGGCATGTTCGCAGAAGAAAACGATATCCCCAAAGATCTTTGGGATTCATTGGAAGCCACAATTTATGATTTTTATGAAGTATCTCATGATAGATAAAAATCCTGTTTGTAAGTTATCAATTACTAAAATCAAAAAATTTTGAATAAATCAATCAAAATGTGACCATAAACTGATAAATTATTTATTATGTATTAATAAGTGAATGACCTCATCAGATAAGTTAAATCAAAATTCAAAAGAAAAAAAGAGTGACGCACCAGACTCTAAAAATTCTTCTCCTAATTCAGGAATGATGGGTGCCACAGCTGTATTGGCAGCTGCCACAATTGATGAAGATGGGGTACCTACCGGTTATACTCCTAAACCTGATGAAGGAAGGTTCATAATTAAAGTATTGTGGTTACCTGATAATGTGGCTTTAGCAGTGGATCAAATAGTTGGTGGAGGCCCAAGCCCTCTTACTGCTTATTATTTTTGGCCAAGAGATGATGCTTGGGAAAAATTGAAAAGTGAGCTTGAGAATAAAGGTTGGATTACAGATAATGAAAGAGTAGAGATATTGAATAAAGCTACTGAGGTAATAAATTATTGGCAAGAAGAAGGTAAGACAAAAAAATTAGAAGAAGCTAAATTAAAGTTTCCCGAAGTAACTTTTTGTGGAACAGCTTAAAAAGTTAGTTCTTTGCGGCTTGAATCCTTGCCTCAGCCTTTGAAACCTCTTTCAAGGCTTTAATCTTCTCTGGATTTTTTTCATTTTCAGAAAATTTGCTAATTGCTAATTTTGCTTCTTTAAGATCTTGCTCAGCATTTTGAACATTAATTTCAGAACCAATTTCAGCATTATTTACTAAAACTATAACTTCATCTGATTCAATTTCAGCGAAGCCTCCCATAAGAGCTATTGATTTCCACTGGGAATTCATTCTTAGCCTTAAAACGCCAATATCTATAGCAGTAACTAAAGAGATATGACCTGGTAGTACACCAATTTGACCAGTAGTACTAGGAAGGATTACTTCTTCAGCTTCGCCTTGATAAACATTTTTATTAGGAGCTAAAACTTTTAGAGAAATTGACATTAATTTAAAATTATTGAAGGTTAAATATATATATTTAAATATTTATTTTTCTGATTTTATTTTTTCAGCCTTTGCTTTAACTTCATCAATATTACCAACTAGGTAAAATGCCTGTTCTGGTAAATCATCCAATTCACCTGACAAAATCATGTTGAAACCAGCAATGGTATCTTCTAGTTTTACATATTTACCAGACATTCCTGTAAATATTTCTGCTACGAAGAAAGGTTGAGAGAGAAATTTTTCAATTTTTCTGGCCCTATCGACTGTTAATCTATCTTCTTCAGAAAGCTCATCTAAACCAAGAATAGCGATGATATCTTGAAGTTCTTTGTATCTTTGTAAAGTTGATTGGACAGCTCTGGCTGTTTTGTAATGCTCATCACCAACAACTGATGGTTGAAGCATAGTGCTCGTTGAGTCTAATGGATCAACTGCTGGATAAATTCCCTTAGCTGCAAGAGCCCTAGCAAGCACGGTAGTTGCATCTAAATGGGCAAAAGTTGTAGCTGGGGCAGGGTCTGTTAGGTCATCAGCAGGTACGTAAACAGCCTGGATAGATGTTATTGACCCTTCTAATGTAGATGTAATTCTTTCTTGCAATTCACCAACATCAGTTCCGAGAGTTGGTTGGTATCCAACAGCTGAAGGCATTCTTCCAAGTAATGCAGATACTTCTGAACCAGCTTGAACGAATCTAAAAATGTTATCAACAAATAATAGTACGTCTTGCTTATTTACATCTCTAAAATGTTCGGCCATTGTAAGTGCTGATAAGCCTACTCTCATTCTTGCACCAGGTGGCTCATTCATTTGTCCAAAACACAAGGCAACTTTTGATTGAGTAAGATCATCTGCATTGATAACTCCAGATTCTTTAAATTCTTCATATAAATCGTTCCCTTCTCTAGTTCTTTCTCCTACCCCGCCAAAAACGGAAACTCCACCATGTTCCTTAGCGATGTTATTTATTAATTCTTGAATAAGAACTGTCTTCCCAACACCAGCACCTCCGAATAATCCAACTTTTCCTCCTTGTCTGTAAGGAGCCAAAAGGTCAATAACTTTTATACCAGTTTCAAAAACTTTTGGCTTAGTTTCTAGGTCAGTTAACTTTGGTGCAGCTCTATGTATTGGAGCAGTATCTTTAGTATTTACTGGACCTTGTTCATCTACTGGTTCTCCTAAAACATTAAATATTCTTCCTAAAGTTGCTTCTCCTACAGGAACAGATATTGGTGCTCCTGTATCGACTGCCTCCATACCTCTTACAAGGCCGTCTGTGCCACTCATTGCCACTGCTCTAACTCTATGATCACCTAGGAGCTGTTGGACTTCTGCAGTGAGTGCTATGTCTTGTCCAGCTGGATTTTTAGCTTCAATTCTTAAGGCATTTAATATTTTGGGCAATTTCCCGGCTGGAAATTCTACATCTAGAACTGGACCAATTACCTGACGAACTACGCCTTTTGTTTGTGAAGAAGTTGATGGAGTTGCTACCATTTTTTATTTATTGGTGATAAATAGCTGAATTTAAACAGCTTATAATCCGAAAATACTACCACCTCATGGGTAGATTCGTTAAATCGGTTCGGCCACCCGCACAGTTTAAGTATGGTTTAATTGCCGCTTAGCAGATTATGTTGTTGATGATACGGATGGAGAATTTCTCCTTCCATTTTTATGACGCAAAGCGTCTCAATCATGATCCTCCATTAATCTATGGCAGCTGTTTCACTTACAGTCTCTACAGTAAAACCACTGGGAGATAGAATATTTATTAAAGTTTCCGCATCTGAGGAAAAAACTGCTGGGGGCATTCTTTTGCCTGATTCAGCTAAAGAAAAACCACAGGTTGGAGAAGTTGCTCAGGTGGGCCCTGGCAAACTTAATGACGATGGTTCTCGACAAACTCCAGAAGTGAGTATTGGCGATAAAGTTTTGTACAGCAAATATGCTGGCACAGACATTAAATTGGGAGGAGATGAATATGTCTTGCTCTCAGAAAAGGATATTTTAGCTGTAGTAAGCTAAAATATTTGTTTCAAAAATTATTAAAACTTATTACTAAATCACTGCCTAAACATGGCTAAAAGAATTATTTACAATGAGCAAGCTCGTAGAGCGCTCGAGAGAGGAATTGATATCCTTGCTGAGTCTGTGGCTGTAACGCTTGGACCAAAAGGAAGAAATGTTGTACTAGAGAAAAAATTTGGTGCTCCACAGATTATCAATGATGGTGTCACAATCGCTAAAGAGATTGAACTAGAAGATCACATTGAAAACACAGGTGTCGCTTTAATCAGACAAGCTGCTTCAAAAACTAATGATGCAGCTGGGGATGGTACGACAACAGCCACTGTTTTAGCACATGCAATGGTTAAAGCAGGGTTGAGAAATGTTGCTGCAGGAGCTAATGCAATTACCTTGAAAAAAGGAATTGATAAAGCGACTGAATTTCTCGTTGGTAAAATTCAAGAGAATTCCAAACCTATCAGCGATAGTAATGCTATAGCTCAATGTGGAACTATTGCTGCTGGAAACGATGAAGAAGTTGGTCAAATGATTGCCAATGCTATGGATAAAGTTGGTAAGGAAGGTGTTATCTCCCTAGAAGAAGGAAAATCAATGACTACTGAATTAGAAGTTACTGAGGGGATGCGCTTTGACAAAGGCTATATCTCACCTTACTTCGCAACAGATACAGAGAGAATGGAGGCTGTTTTAGATGAACCATATATCCTCCTTACTGATAAAAAAATTGCCTTAGTGCAAGATTTAGTTCCTGTTTTGGAGCAAATAGCTAAAACTGGTAAACCACTAGTTATTATTGCAGAAGATATTGAAAAAGAGGCTTTAGCAACTCTTGTAGTCAATAGATTACGAGGCGTGTTAAATGTTGCTGCAGTAAAAGCTCCCGGATTTGGCGATAGAAGAAAAGCCATGCTTGAAGATATGGCCGTTTTAACTAATGGACAACTTATTACTGAAGATGCAGGCTTGAAACTAGAGAATGCTACCTTAGATATGCTCGGAACTGGTAGAAGAATAACTATCAATAAAGAGACTACAACTATTGTTGCTGAAGGTAATGAGCAAGCAGTTAAAGCTAGATGTGAGCAAATTAAGAAGCAAATGGATGAAACAGATTCCTCATATGATAAAGAAAAGCTTCAAGAACGTCTTGCTAAATTAGCTGGAGGTGTAGCAGTAATTAAGGTTGGGGCTGCTACCGAAACTGAGATGAAGGATAAAAAGCTTCGTCTTGAGGATGCTATTAACGCAACAAAAGCAGCTGTTGAGGAAGGAATTGTTCCTGGAGGAGGAACAACTCTCGCTCATTTATCTCCTATCCTCAAAGAATGGGCAGATAAAAATTTAGAAGGAGAGGAATTAATTGGAGCTAACATTGTTGAAGCTTCACTTACTGCTCCTCTTATGAGAATCGCTGAGAATGCAGGTTCTAATGGAGCTGTGATTGCTGAAAATGTAAAAACTAAACCATTTAATGATGGCTTCAATGCTGCTACTGGAGAATATGTAGATATGTCCTCTGCGGGTATAGTTGATCCTGCAAAAGTTACACGTTCCGGATTACAAAATGCAGCTTCAATAGCAGGAATGGTTCTAACCACAGAATGCATAGTTGCAGATTTGCCTGAGAAAAAAGATACAGCTGCTCCAGCAGGCGCTCCTGGTATGGGCGGCGACTTTGATTACTAAACTAAATAATAGTCTTCATTAAATTTTCAAATGGGATCATTCAAAATGGTCCCTTTTTATTTAACTTTTATGAAATCCAACCAGCGCTAAGAATAATTGCCAGAGACAAAAATATCACTAAAAAAGTCCAGGTTATTTTGTTTAGAGAGGCTTCTGCACTACTTGCGCTATTGAACATAGAGCTTCCACTGGCGGCTATTCCTCCCATTCCATCACCTTTGGGACTATGAAGTAAAACTAAGAGAATGAGAAGAACTCCAGAAAATACCCAAATCCAACTTAAAATTTGAATCATTACTTAAAAAATTTTATAAACTTTAGACGTGTTGAACTACCTTATTATAACCCTTTAATTCAATTTCTTGAATAAGCGATTTGCCTGTCATTTCTCTTGGTATTGGTAGATTTAATAATTGCAATAAAGTAGGAGCAATATCTGCTAATCCAGCGTTTTCCCTTAAATTAATTTCATTTCCCATATTTGGTATTTTTCTTTTTTCACCCTCAATCAAAATTAAAGGCACTTTATTTATTGTGTGTGCTGTCCATGGTTCTCCTTCAGACCCTTTCATTACCTCTGCATTACCATGATCGGCTGTAATAAGAATGCTTCCGCCCATTTCACCAGTAGCATTAACTATTTGACCTACACATTTGTCAACTTTTTCTATAGCTTTAATTGTTGCATCCATGTTGCCTGTATGACCAACCATATCAGGATTGGCAAAATTGATTACAACAAAAGCATAATTCCCGCTTTTAATTGCTTTAGAGCAACTAGTAGTTAATTCTTCCGCAGACATTTCAGGTTTCATATCATAAGTTGCGACTCTTGGAGATGGAATCAAATGCCTATCTTCTCCAGGTAAAGGAATTTCAACTCCTCCATTGAAAAAGTATGTTACATGAGGATATTTTTCGGTTTCCGCAGTTCTGTATTGTTTCAGTCCGTTTTCTGAGACTATTTGGCCTATAAAATTATTGAGTGATTCAGGAGGAAATGCTACTTTAACAGGTAGGTTCGGATCATATTGAGTAAAAGTAACAAAATCTAGATTTGGATAATTTTTTCTTTCAAAGTCTGAAAATTCTTTGACCGAAAGAGATTTGACTATTTGTCTCGCTCTGTCTGGACGAAAGTTAAAGCAAATCAAACTGTCCCCATCTTTAAGATAGTCTTCAGACAATCGTATGGGCTCTAGAAATTCATCGGTTATGTTTTTGGCATAACTTTTTTCTATGTAATCCTTGGGAGAAATATTTGTTTTTTGAATATCTGGATCGGTCAAATTAGAATATGCTTTTTCTGTTCTATCCCATAAAAGATTTCTATCCATTATCCAGTATCTACCGCATATTGAAGCTATTTCACCTACGTTAAATTTTTTTATACATGACTCAATTTGATTTAGATATTTAGAGGCACTTTTTGCAGGAGTGTCTCTTCCATCAGTAATGATATGGATTGCAACTTTTTTAAGTTTATTATCAGATGCCCATTTTATTAAACCTAATAAATGATCGATATGACTATGAACTCCTCCATCGGAACATAATCCTGTGATATGCAAAGTAGAATTATTTTTCTTTAATGAAGTAGCCATCTCTTTTAACTCATTTACCAAGCCTAATTGATTATTTTTTACAATATTTGAAATCCTTACAAGTTCTTGTTGAATTATTCTTCCCGAACCAATGGTTAGGTGCCCTACCTCTGAATTACCCATTTGACCATCTGGGAGGCCTACATCAGATCCGCTAGCACTTATGAGGGTGTGTGGGTAAGCATGCCATAATGAGTCCATGATTGGTGTACTGGCACTTTTAATAGCATTATCTGATCTTTCTTTTCTATATCCCCATCCATCAAGTATTGCAAGAACTACAGGGCTCTGAGGAACACTTAATCTTTTTATATTTTTGCTGCTAATCTTTGACATATTTAGATCAAATTCATTGTTAACTGATCCAACCTTAAATTTAGCTTCAAACGTTACTCTTTAACAATTTATATTTAACATAGTTAGCTTTTGCTAATTTATGAAAATATTAGATTAATTTTATTTCTTGATAAATCATGTCCAAGAAGACAAAAAAGATCGTAATACTTACTGAAGTTGAGCTTAGAAAAACTATTTCTCGTTTAACTTGCGAAATTATCGAAAAAGTAAAAAAACTTGATAACCTTCTATTGGTTGGAATCCCGACTAGAGGAATTGAGCTAGCTGAAGTCCTAGAAAAGGAATTATTCTCTAGAACAGGTTTACGAGTTAAAAAAGGAACAATTGATCCAACTTTTTATAGAGATGACCAAAATAGAGTTGGAACTCGCCTAATACAAGCTGCAGATATTCCAACTCCTATTGAAAAACAAGAAATTCTTTTAATAGATGATGTAATTTACACAGGTAGAACAATTAGAGCTGCAATGGATGCTTTATATTCATGGGGCAGACCTCAAAGAGTGATGTTATTAGTAATGGTTGATAGAGGTCATAGAGAATTGCCCATTCAACCAGATTTTTGCGGTAAAAAAGTGCCAACTAGTAAAGTTGAAAGTATTAGTTTACGTTTAAATAGGGTTGATAATGAAGAGGGAGTTTTTCTTGAATAGCTATCTTTTAGAAGATATTTCCTAAATTATATTCTCCAAAAAATTCATCTTTAACATCAAAACATTTAACCAATAAATCAGCATTTTTCGAAATTTTAAAAAAAAGTTTTAAGGTATCTTCTCCAATATTAGATTTATTTTTTAATACTATTTTGTGTGGTTTTTTGTCCCATTTTATAATTTCTTCTTCATTTTGAATCTCTGATAATTTTGGTAATCCATTTTCAAAAATAACATCATATGTTCTGTTTTTTTGTGTCTCTCCAATTATTATTTCGAATATTTTCTGATTTTTTTTACTGGCTTGAAGGATCAGTTTAAAGGGTGTTTCTGTTGGCCATGTTTGACCTTTGCAAAAAATAGGATGCCAAAAGTGTTTTTGCTCTCTTTTATTAAATAATCTTATAGATAACCCTTTGTTTAATATGTCTTTAATTTTTACTCCCGGGGTCATTGCTAAAGCTCCCAAAGCTATTGATTCAATAGGGGGTGGCGACTTTATTTGAATTTTTGGAATATTTTTTGTTATCCATTCTTTAATCAATGGTATTTGAGTTCCTCCACCAACCAAAACTATTGCATTTAAGTCGTCAACTGTGCAAAATTTACCTCTTGCTTGATTTAATAAATCTTTTAGTAAAGAGTTAAGGTGATTAAGAAAATTATTTTCAATGAGAATTTTCTCAAATATTTCTTTACTAAGGTAAAATTCACTTTCGTTATTTTTTTCAGTAAATAATTTTATTGGATATTTATTTTCATATTTGATTACAGATGAGCTGAGTTTACATTTTATTTTTTCTGCCTTACTAAGGTTATTAATATAATTATTACCTGGAATAAAATAATCAACTATCCATTGATCAATATCTTTCCCACCAACTTTTGAACCTGTTTTTCCAATTATTTCAGCACACCTTATTTTTTGTTTTGAAATTGAGCTTACATCATTACCTTTAAATTTTAATAGTTCAGCTATTGGACCAGATTTCCCTTCTCCTCCATCTATTTTGACTATATTCATATCGACTGTACTTCCTCCAATATCTAATGTCATAATTTTTGAGCCAAATGGTACATTTATTCCTAAACTTGCCGCAGTAGGCTCATCAACAAGGGCTATTTCATCTACAGATATTTCCTCGCAAAGGTTAACTAACCATTCTCTGTATCCCTTATATGTATCTATAGGAGCAGTTAAAACAAGTCTTTTGATCTGATATTTGCGCGGAATGTTTGCCCATAAAATTTGAAAAAATTTTTCTCCACATTCATTAGGGTTTAAGATATTTTTTTGGTTAATTTTTTCAATAGAATTTCCAATTAATCTTTTAAAGTTCGAATGAAAAAATAAATCAGAATTTGAGTTATCCCTCATCTTTAAAGCACTTATACCAATTTTTGTAATCTTTGAAGGCTCCTCGAACCAAACTGCTGAAGGTATGACTCCTGGAGATGATGTAATATTCGGTATTTCAATTAAAACAGAATTTATATCCTTTTGATCTTGAAAAGCTACAACAGTATTGGTGTTCCCTAAATCAATAGCAAGTGTTCCAGATAAACTTTCTTCCATATGCAATTATTTAAATCAATTAAGTTCTTTTTGTAATTTATGTTTTGAAACGGTCGAATAAACTGTAAAATACATTTTATAGTAAAAAATTTTTTTTAATGAACATATCTAATAATGCAGGTGTTGATTCTAATGACCTTGCAAAGAGAGGTGAGAGCTTGATAAGAAAATCAACTAATAGATATTTAACTACGGTGAAAATTGCTTTCAGAGCTAAACAAAGACGTTTTGATGATTTTGATGGCTTATTAGAAGAATCAACTATTAAACCCGTTCAAAGATCAATTATTGAACTAAGTGATGAGCAAGATCAACCAGATTTACTTCCAGGCTAATTTTGGTAAAAGACCAAAAAAGATGGAGATTACTTAAAGATTTAAAAAAAGGCAAATTTTGCTTTTTGATTAGTGTAGACAATTGGTCAATCGAGTTACAAAAAAGTGAATTCAATTCACTGTACCTTCTACTCTTAAGAATTAATGAACAACTATTAGTTATCAAAGATGAACTAATGGATGAAGAATTTATTACTTTAGAATTAGAACAACTGCCTTGGTATATTCAGTTAGAAGGGAAAAAAAATGAATGGAGTTTAAGGTTTGTTTTTGATAGTCAAGACCAAACTAGATCCTTCGAAATGTATTGGCCGATACCAATAGCACAAAATTTATTTTATGAAATAAAAAACATGTGGGAATCAATGGATTAAAAGATAAATAAAATTGGAAATTTTAGAAAATATTTCCCCCTCAAAAAAAATTTTTTTCACAATTTTTCCACAACATTTTTTCAAAAAATATCTATCGATCTAAAGCATGTGGAAAACTTCTGATTTTACATAAATCTTTATATTTCAGTAAGATTTAATTCTACAAAATCAAATTCCATGACCCCGGTGTTTATAACTTGATTCTCATTATTCTATAACTTGAGACTGTTTCTTAATAATGCTTGTTGACGATTTATTAATTTTGGAGAAAACTAAATTTTGTAGGTTTAAATTTCAAAAATTTTTTTCAAAATGCAAGAATTAGATTACGTCGAAAATTCAAAAGTTTTCAATCATAAGGACGAAGTAATAAGTTTCAAATGTGAACTTCAGGAAAATCTTCAAAAGGCTATGAAAGAATTTGTTGAGAAGCATCCTAACTGGGATCAATACAGGATAATACAAGCTGCTATTGCAGGATTTTTGATGCAGAAAGGATTTCAAAATAGGGAATTAACTAGACTCTATATTGGCAATATGTTCTCAATGAATTTTAAGGACTAGAAACTTTTTACATTTTTTCAAGCAGCATTTTTGCAATATCATTTCTAACGGGTAATATAGATAACCTATTTCCTTTTTTTACAACTAATAACTCGTCTTCATTAAATAAAATCTTCAATTCAGGTAAACTTAAAATCTTATTAGACTTACTTTTATATTTTACTTTTACACAATCCCATCTCGGATTATCAGGTTTCGATTTTGGATCAAAATATTTTGAATCTTGATCAAATTGAGTAGGATCAACAATATTTAGATCTATTACCTCCATAAGTCCGACAATACCTGGGGGTTTACAATTCGAATGATAGAAAAAAACTTTATCTCCTTTATTCATTTTTCTCATAAAATTTCGAGCCTGATAATTTCTTATTCCATCCCATAAAGTTACACCGTCATTTTTTAAGGTATCTATGCTGTAAGCATCAGGCTCACTCTTCATTAGCCAGTAGTTAATTTCAGTCATATCAATCAGTTTTTCCTTTTAACTAATCCATAAGTACATAATATAGGATTCACTATTAAAATAACCCAAAATGGGGGTGGAGGACCTCCATCAACAATTCTTCCAGCATTAAAAGTATTGAATAAAGCTACTGCTAATAAACAAGCCATTAAAGCTAGTTCACCTGATAAAACTTTTTTAAAGATTTCTTATCTTTGATAGAGCTGCAAATAATCAATAGGAAACCTATCCCTAAATTACTAGCTGCTACAACATTTGCAGTCCCTCTTACAAGAAGCAATGTTTCACTTGAAGCATTGCCTGCGATAGTTTCCACAGAAAAAATAAGTAGGAAAATAATTAATAATCCCAATAGGATATGAAGACTCCCAGTAGTTTTTAAAATATTTTTTAACTTCATACTAAAAAAAAGGAGCTAATTGCCCTTTAGTTTAGATCGACTGTCAATCATGATAACCAACTTTAGAAACAATATTTCCTGAAACGGGATCGGTAACTCCAAGTTCAGGAGATAACTCTTCCATAAATCCTCTAACCTCATCAAGATGAGCAATCATAGCTGGTCTTTGAGCTGCAATAGCTTCTGCATTTTTCCAGATCCCAACAAAACAGTAATCATAATCTCCAGTTTTTGCGATATATCTTTGAGTCATCCCTTCAAAACTTGTTTTATCTATTACTTCAAAATACTGATCTATACAATCTGACTTTAATTTAAATCGAACAACATTCATAAAATTTTGAGCAGTCATAAAAAAAAAGGAGCTAACTGCTCCTCATTTTAGTTTGAATGTAAATCAAAAAAATTGATTTAAGATTAAAATTTATCCTTCAGCGGGAATTAAAATTGGAACATCTTTTGCTCCAATTGCTGCGAACCAAACTATTGCGTTATCAGTTTTTGCATTACCCATTGTATGTTTTGGTGTCTTTGGGCCCACTATAAAAGTATCCCCTGCTGTATAGGTAAGATCTTCCATCCCCTCTCTTTTGACAACAATCGTACCTTGCTCAACATTGCCTAATAATGGAATTGGATGAGAGTGGAGTGGAACTATTCCTCCTTCAGCCAACTCGACTCTTTGTAATCTTATTTCTGCTTTTCCTTTTGGGTATTTAAGAGCATCTCCATCCATAGTCTCAGAACCTACAAAGACTTCTTGTACATCAACTGGAGATTCTGCAGCTATAGAAATACTAGGGTTGATAAGCATTAATGCAAAAGCAAATGCTATGAATAAATTTTTCATCATGAATTTGAATTTCTAAAAAATTATTTAGACACATAGTATTTATTTTTTTCATTTTTGGCAGTAATTGATTTGACTTTTGAAGTTATTTAATCTGAAGCCCTTTTTTAAAAGTTTTTTCATGAAGGAATTGAATTTTAATAAATTATTAGTGCATACACTAATCAAAATTATTCTCAAGAATTTTTATAATTTAATTCTTTCATCAATAAATTCCAACCAATTAATGATCCATCCTTATGGAAAGATTCTCTTTCTTCGCACATAAAGCCATGATCAGCTTCTTTAACTTCGACATAAATAAATCTTTCTTCTAACGGATCTAGTTTTTTAAATCTTTTTTTAATTTCTAATCTATCTTGTACGGGAATTAAATCATCTGAAGAACCACATATGAAGTTTAATTTTCCAGAAACTTTTTCTAGTAAATCAATAGGTGCAAAATTAGTATCATTTCTTGGCGCAGTTACCCCTGCCCCATAAAAACAAAATGTACTATCTATTCCTTTTAAAGAAGAAGCTATAACTGCTGCATGACCCCCAAAACAAAATCCAATAATTGAGATTTTCTTTTTTGGATATTTTTCTTTAACCCAATTCAGAGCTGCAGAAATATCTTTAATAATATTTTTTGAAGTGGTTAAATTTTTATGATGCCTGCCTAATTTTAAGTCTGCATCGGTGTATGATAAATCTAATTTTGGAGCTGTTCTACCGTAAAGAGGTAAGGCTAATACAGTTACATTTTGTTTAGCTAATTTTTCAGAAAAACTCCTTATCCAGTGATTTATCCCAAACACCTCTGGTAAAACTATAGATATATATTCACACTCACCGCCTGAATCTACCCACCAAGATCTAAGAGGTAAATTACCACTATAAACGTTTGTCCATTGACCTTTCATTTGTGATTACATAAAAAGTTTTGTCAGAAAAAAGAGGCTCATTTATTCTCTTAGTTTAGATCGATTGTCAATGTAAATTTTCCTTATTCAATTTTATAAATTAAATCTTAAATTATATAGAGAAACTTATATGGAACTCATATTTGTATAAGTTATATAAATCAAAATAAGTAGTCTTTTTTACCAATTGAATATACCTGTTGTTAAATAAATATATTTGTCCTTGAAAAGCTCCTAAATAATACTTTTTCTTGAAATAAAGATTGACAAGACATTCATAAAAAAAACTTTTATAAAACATTAACTTCTTTTATGAATATGTTTCTAACCAACAAGACTCGTCTAAAAATCAAGGATATTGTAAAGAGGATTTCAATAGATGAACCTGTCGCATTGGAAGAAAGAATTTATGTTGAAAAGTTTGCAAAACATAATTCAACAATATGGACATGGCTTAAGAAAGCTAATAGTTTGAGGAGATATGGTAAGCAAAAATCAGATGGAATAAATGGACTAATCCAGAATCTTGGCCTTGATGGTTTAGAAACTGAAAATCATTTCGATCCCAAAAATGATGATCTTGCTGATTGGTTTAGTGGATCTCCTGATTGGGTGAGGAGAAGCTAATTGCGCTTCGTTTAAAATAAATTCAGACTAATAATGAAAAAATGGAACTTCCTCAACTTGTCTTGGAGCATAATTACAAATTCCGAATTGCATACATTCCATTTGAGCATCAGTTAGTTTTCTCTCAATTGAAAACGTATCAAACAAACCACCAAATACATGTTGAATTTTATTTTTAATTAGATTTCCGTAAGTCATAATTAACCCCCTTTTTTAAGAAGTTATTTAGTATTAGTTATATTCAAGAATCAAGAGTTTTAATACCTAAAATACAAACTATAAATTAATCTTTTTTAAAATATTTCACTAAATTAATAATCAGTATTTTTGCTCTAGGAAATTTTAATTAAAAACTCTAAATTAGACCCACTGATTGAGGTTTAACTTCATGAGTACTTACAAAACGAAATACTTTAAAAACACAAAAAAGATCAATAACACTGTTTGGTTGGATAAATTAATTAATCAACTTGAAAAAAAATCAAAGGGAGTTTGATCATGAATACATTTAGAAATAAACAATTCAAAAATGAATTAGATCCCAAGTATGCCTTCTATGATTGTCTTCGTAGTTGCGAAATTAAGAGTAATACTGAAAAGTCTCTAGAAGAATGCGTCGAAAATTGTGAACCTAGATTATTACCAGAGAATCTTGATGGCTAAAAATAGGAATTTAAACTCTATTCAATAACTATTTTGACCTTATAGAGTTTTTATATAGATTTAAGGAGGGTAATCTTATGACCAACCTCGCAATTGAGCTACTTCTTCTAATTATAATTTTAGTTTATTTTGGAGCGATCCTTACCGCTAAAATTTATTCACAATCACTAAAAGAAATTCAACGTAAGAGAATATTTTGTAGAGAATCTATAAGTAACCCATATTGTGTTTTTTGATAAATTAATTCCAAACTAATAGATCTCAAACTAGAGATCTAATATTAAAAGTTAAAGTCCGCCAAAACTAAAAATAAGGTGTATATGGTACTTCTGTTTTTAATGAATCTCCGTAGTAACTTTCAGCTGACTTTACCAAGATCCAATAAATGAAATTTAGAAATGATTTTTCCATAGGAATATCTATACCCTTTTCTTATTCAAATCAGAATTTAAAATAAAAACATCGTAGAAAATACTTAACTGAAGAGATTTAGATTTTCTTAGTTAATTTGTGTCGGTTAGGTTTGTATGAAATGCTACTAAAGCTTGTCTTATCAACCGATTTGGTAATATTGCTTATTGATTCCTGTAATTTCAAAAGATATATTAAATGGATAATCTAAATATAAGAAAATTTATGAGTACTCAAAAAAGTCAAAGCCATAAAAGACAAGAGCAAAATAATACAGAATGGTTAGATGAATTAATCAATAAAATTGAAAATATGAAAAATAAAATATCTAATACTTTTAACTAATTATTTCTTCTATCATTTATTCCGTTATTCAATATTTTAAATACTTTTGTAATTAAGCCCGCTGGTTTTTTTAATAAAGTAATTTATTTTATTTTTGCGAAAAGTTATTTAACAATGTTTAAATGAGAATCTTTTAAAGCAAGTTTATGGTTCATTTTTATTTTTATTGACAATATTGAAATAAGTGTAAAAAGAATTTTAAATTTGTGACTGCTGAATCATCTAAAAATCAAGACTTTATAAGGAAGCATCCCAGTGAAGGAATGGATGCTTTAGAAAAAGAATCAAAATTACCTTTGAAAGGATGGGAAACTGAGGTTGCCCGAGCAAAGGAATATGGTTTAGAAGGAGCAAAAAGTATTGTCGATAGAAATATATCTACATTTTCAAGAGGAGAATTACCCCATTTTGCAGGTATCAATACTTTCATGAAAGCTCCATATGTTGAAAATGTAAATGAAGTGGGAAATTATGATGTTGCGATCGTTGGTGTCCCTCATGATTCTGGAACTACTTATAGACCAGGGACAAGATTCGGACCTCAAGGAATAAGAAAAATTTCTGCTCTTTATACTCCTTACAATTACGAAATGGGAGTGGATCTGAGAGAGCAGATATCTATTTGTGATGTAGGAGATATTTTTACAATTCCAGCTAATAATGAAAAAAGTTTTGATCAAATTTCAAAGGGGGTTGCTCATATTTTTGCTAGCGGTGCATTTCCAATTATTTTAGGTGGAGATCATTCAATAGGTTTTCCTACAGTTAGAGGAGTTTGCCGCCACTTAGGAGATAAAAAAGTAGGGATCATTCATTTTGATAGACATGTAGATACTCAAGAAACAGATTTAGATGAAAGAATGCATACCTGTCCATGGTTTCATGCAACTAATATGAAAAATGCACCTGCAAAAAATCTTGTTCAATTAGGAATTGGAGGTTGGCAAGTACCAAGAGAAGGAGTGAAAATTTGCAGGGAAAGAAGTACAAATGTTTTAACAGTAACTGATATTTGTGAAATGGGATTAAAAGAGGCCGCTGATTTTGCGATTGAAAAAGCTACTGATGGAACTGACTGTGTATATATTTCTTTTGATATTGATTGTATTGATGCTGGATTTGTCCCTGGAACTGGTTGGCCTGAACCTGGGGGTTTATTACCTCGAGAGGCATTAAAACTTTTGGAGTACATTATCAGAAAAGTTAATGTATGTGGAATTGAGCTTGTTGAGGTTTCGCCTCCATATGATGTAAGCGATATGACAGCTTTATTAGCTACTAGAGTTATTTGTGATTCAATTGCACATCTTGTAGTAAGTGGTCAGCTTCCAAGAAAATCTAAACCAGAATGGATTTCAGATAAATGCAATATGTCAGTTGATCAAAAATGGAGATAGATTTTCGTGCATGAAGTAGATATGACAAAATGTCTTATTCTTTCCATGGAAGAGTGGGCAGAGAAAAAAAATAAAAAAAAAATAGTTGTTGAAAAGATTAATCTTAAGATTGGGGAATTTACTTGCGTAGAACCAATATCATTAATTAATACTTTTAATGCTGCAGTATTGGGTTCTTGGTTAGATTCCTCTGAGATTACAATTGAGACAATACCTTTTGAAGGGAAATGCTCTAAATGCAATAGATTATATTTTCCAAAGAAAGAGAATGGATATAAATCTCCATGTTGCAATTTTAATTTAGAGGAAATTATTAGTGGGAGGGAATTAAAAATAGCATCTATTGATTTTAAAGAAAAGTAGAAATTTAGTATCTAGAATAAAGACGTATTTTCAAATATAAATGCATTTACCAATTTCAGACAAAATTGAATTAAATATTCTTCATCAAAATAGTCATCAAGCTGAGAAAAATAAAATCAAGTTTAATAATTATAATTTGCTTTGCTTGAACATCATGAGTAGTCCTGGTGCAGGAAAAACGAGATTACTTGAAATAACTTTAGAAGATCTTTCAA
This sequence comes from uncultured Prochlorococcus sp., assembly GCA_902544495.1. Lineage (GTDB taxonomy): Bacteria > Cyanobacteriota > Cyanobacteriia > PCC-6307 > Cyanobiaceae > Prochlorococcus_A. The sequence goes on along the minus strand of CACCCI010000001.1, from coordinate 62,680 downwards.
AAAAATTTCACAGTGCTGTGTTAGAGGGTGATATGACCACTAATCTTGATGCGGCAAGATTAGAAAAATTAAATATTCCAGTAGTACCAATTACAACTGGAAGAGCATGTCATCTCGATGCAAATATGGTTAGTGGAGGTTTGAAATTATTAGAAAAAAAAATAAATCCTGATTTACTAGATATTTTGTTGGTGGAAAATGTAGGAAATTTAGTTTGTCCTGCAGAATTTGAGATTGGAGAACATTTTAAAGTTGCTCTTTTAAGTATTACCGAAGGTGAGGATAAACCTTTAAAATATCCAATAATGTTTAGAGAAGCAGATTTAATTTTGATAACTAAAGTTGATTTGTTACCCCATTTGAATTTTGATATTAACGAATTAAAATCGAACATAGCTTCAACTAACCCTAAGGCAGATGTGATAGAAATTTCTTCGATAACCAAGTCTGGATTCGATTTATGGCAAGATTGGATTAGTAAAAAGATTCTGAAATTTAAAAATAATTTATATTGATTAAGTAAGAGTAATCTCTTAAAAGTATCAGTCATTACAACTTTAGATTTGCTTTTTCTTGAGTATTGATAATACGTAATATTTTTTTTTCAAAAATGTTTAAAAAATTGAGAGTTTTCTTTGCCTCTTTGCTTGCTCTAATATTAGCGATTTCATTAAGTACACTATCAAGTCCTGCAGCTCCAAAAGGTGATCCAATCACTTTGGGATATAGTAACTGGGCAGGATGGTGGCCCTGGGCGATAGCTGTTGATCAAAAAATGTTTGAAAAAAATGGAGTTAATGTTCAGATGAAATGGTTTGATGGATATGTCCAATCCATGGAAACTTTTGCTGCTGGTAAAATTGATGGAAATTCACAGACTCTTAATGATACTATTTCGTTCTTGCCAGGAGAGAATGGAGGGGAAGTAGTTGTTTTAGTTAATGATAATTCTGCAGGGAATGACCAAATAATTGCAGATAAATCAATTAAAAGTGTTGCTGATTTAAAAGGTAAAACAGTAGCAGTAGAAGAAGGTGTTGTAGATGATTTTTTACTTGTTTTAGCTCTGAATGATGTTGGATTAACTAGGGATGATGTCATTATTAAAGGTCTTCCAACTGATCAGGCTGCAACTGCATTCGCAGCAGGAAAAGTTGATGCAGTTGGTGCATTCCCTCCATTTACAGGAACTGCAATGAAGAGGCCTGGAGCAAGAGTTATTGCTAGTTCAAAAGAATATCCTGGTGCAATCCCTGATTTATTAGCAGTAAGCGGAGATTTGATTTCTGAAAGACCAGATGATGTTCAAAAAATTGTTAAAACATGGTGGGATGTAAGAGAATTCATGGAAAAAAATCCAAGAAAATCTGAAAAGATCATGGCAAAGCGAGCTGGGATCCCAACACGCGAATACAAACAATATAAAGGTGGAACTAGGTTCTTTTCTTTGGAAGAAAATTTAGAAGCTTTTAGTGATGGGTTCGGTATGAAATATATGCCATATGCAGCGAAACAAATGGCAGACTTTATGGTAAAGGTAGGATTTATTCCTGAAAAACCAGATATGAGTAAATTATTTGACTCTTCGTTCGTTAAAAACATCAGTTAATTAATACAAAATTAAAATGGTTAGTTCGAAATTAATCAAGAGGGATAAATATTTTTTATCCCTCTTTTCATTTGGTAGTGAACCGAAAAAATTAAATAAAATATTTCTTCAAATAGCCTCACTTTTGCTTCCACTTTTAATTTGGACATTAGTTTGTCAATTAAAACTTGTAAGTGAAATGTTTTTACCATCACCTTTAGCGGTCTTTTATTCTCTTTTGGATATGGCTGAAAGTGGAATATTATTTGAAGATATTTTTGCAAGTACTGGTAGGGTATTTGCTGGTTTTATAATTGCAACAATTTTTTCAATTCCTTTAGGAATTTTAATGGGTTCTTTCCCTTCTTTTTGTGCGTTATGTGAACCATTAATTGCGATGCTTAGGTATATGCCTGCCGCTGCTTTTTCTCCTTTACTTATTATTTATTTAGGAATTGAAGAGGCTCCAAAAATTGCATTAATTTTCATTGGTACCGTTTACTTTAATGTTTTGATGGTTATGGATTCAGTAAAATTTGTACCCAAAGAACTCATTGAAACAACTCTTACTTTAGGAGGTAATACAAAAGATTTATTGATCAGAGTTATAGCCAGATATTCATTGCCAAGTATCATAGATACTTTAAGAATTAATATTGCAACTTCATGGAATTTAGTAATCGTTGCCGAGTTAATTGCAGCAGAAGTTGGTTTAGGTAAAAGGATTCAACTGGCTCAAAGATTTTTTCGCACAGATCAAATATTTGCAGAATTAATAGTGCTTGGATTAATAGGATTTGCTTTGGATATGAGTTTTAGATTGCTACTTAGACGTACATGTAAATGGGCTGTTTAAATGAAATTAGATGTTAATAATATTTCAAAATATTTTGGGGAAGGTTCAAATAGAAAAAAGGCAATTGAGGGAATAAGCTTTTCAATAAGTTCTGGCGAATTTAAAACTCTTGTTGGGAGCTCTGGATCAGGTAAAAGTACTATATTGAGGATTATTGCTGGGCTTGAGAGTCCATCTAAAGGGAACGTAAAAGTAGATGGAAAAATAGTTAGTGGACCAGGATTGGATAGAGGAATGGTTTTTCAGAAATATAGTCTTTTCCCTTGGCTCACAGCATCTGAGAATATTGCCTTTGGAATGAATTTAAATTCTTATAAGTTGAAAGAAATAAAATATAGGACATCTTATTTATTAGAAGTAGTAGGTCTTCAGGATTCGGGAAATAAGTATCCAAAAGAATTATCTGGAGGAATGCAACAAAGGGTTGCAATAGCAAGAGCTCTAGCGACTAACCCTAAAATTCTACTTTTAGATGAACCTTTTGGAGCCTTAGATTTACAGATAAGAGAATCTATGCAGAAATTTCTCTATGAATTATGGAAAAAAACTTCATTGACAGTTTTACTTATAACCCATGATATTGAAGAAGCATTAGCTCTCTCTCAGCAAATATGTATTTTGGCACCTAATCCTGGAAGAATCATAAAAGAAGTTAAGGTAGATCTACAAAAAGGAGATTTAGATAAATTGAAACTTGATTCGGATTTTGCAAAATTAAGATATGAGTTATCTGATTTTTTAAGAGGCCTCCAAAAAAAATAAATAATGTCAACTAGTTTTTTGCCTACTTGGCTTTATAGCGAACAAAAAATTTTTGAACTTGAATTAGAAAACTATTCAAAAAATTATTGGCACCCATTGATTTTCATAGGAGAAATTAAACCTGGCGAAATATTGGAAAAAAAATTCTTTAATCAATCATTATTAATCTCTTGTTCAGAAAAAAACTTAATAACTGTTTTCAAAAATAGATGCCCTCATCGTGGGTCAAAATTGTGTTTGCCAAAAACAAAATTAAATCCTTCTAAAAATATTTTTTGTCCTTACCATGGCTGGACTTTTGATAGTTTTGGCAAACTAAAAACCTTGCCATTAAAGTACAATTTTGAAATAAAAATAGAAACAGAGGATTATTTTTTAGAAAAAGTTAACTCTTTAATAAATGGACCTTTAATTTGGATTAATTTCAGCAACAAACCAATATCTATAGATGATCAAATTGAGCTTGTTGGGAGAAAATGTAATGATCAATGGGATATGAATTACAGTATTTTTTCTGAATTTTCTGATACCTTAAATTGCAATTGGAAAATTGCCCATGATAATACACTGGACGATTATCATGTAGCAATAGCTCATAAAGATACCCTACATAAAGAACAAGGTCCAATTAAAAACTATAGGTATTTCTTCAGTGAATTTTGTAATGTACTTGTTACCCCTCTTAGTAGTGAAGGAAATCTATATACCTTTGGATTACTCCCATGGACCCATCTAATAATCTGGCCTGGTAAAGGGATTGTTTTAATAAATTATCTTCCTAAAAATATTGGTCAGTGTATTATTGAAATTAAATTAGCCTCTGCTTCTTTATGTAAAAATGATTTAGAAAATTGGAAAAAAAGTATATTAGAATTTCTTGGAGAAGATAAAGTTATCGTCGAATCAGTTCATAAGTCTTATCTCGAAAATTTTAAACTTGGTCCGCCTAACAGACTTGAACAAAGGATTATACACTGGCAAAATATTTATAAAGATTTTCTAAATGCATCAGGCATTTCTTTCTAAATTAATTAATGTTTAGTTCACAAATATTATTAATTAAATGTTTAATTTGGTAGGGATTTGACTACATATTTAATATGCTTTATTGATAATGTAGTTAAGTGCAAAAAAGTTGATTATGAAAAATTTTATACTAATAATAGTCTCTTTATCTTTCTTATCTTCTTGCAGTAATGACAAAGATTTTTTTCTCACTAAGGGAAACGCTTTGTTAAGTTGCGGAGGTAAATCTCGTATTATCGAAAATGATAAAGAAGAGATAATTAATACTGAAGTCAAGGATTTAAGAGATGGAATTGGTAAATACGTTGAATTTACAGTTGTTGAGACTGATAAAAAAGGAGGCAAATATAGGATTATTAATTGTTTCCCAAGTGAAGAACCACAAGATTCAATAATAAAAACTGTTAAAACAAATTATAAATTAAATTATTAAAAGTTACTTAAAAATAATTAGCTTACCTTCAAGCTGAGATTTTTGATGATTTGATAATTTCCCATGCTTCTGGTGCGGTGTCTGCATATTGGAAAAGATTTAAGTTTTCATCTGAAATTAATCCAAGATCAGCTAGATAATCAAAGTTAATTACCTTATTCCAATACTGCTTACCAAAAAGTATGATTGGGATTTTAGTTTTCATTCCTGTTTGACAAAGTGTCAATAGTTCAAATAATTCATCTAGTGTTCCAAAACCTCCAGGGAAAAATACAGCAGCTACTGATCGCATGACAAAATGGATCTTTCTTAATGCAAAATAATTAAATTTAAAGCAAAGACCTGGAGTTATAAAAGCATTTGGGATTTGTTCATTAGGAAGACTGATATTTAACCCTATAGATTTACAATTTGCTTCAAATGCACCTCTATTAGCAGCTTCCATAATTCCTGGCCCCCCACCTGTCACAATCACATGAGAATTACAGTTTTTATTTTGATTACTAATTGAAGCAAGTTTAGAAAACTCCCTTGCGGATTGATAGTAATGACTCATAAGAAGCAAATTTTCTAATCTATTTAAATTTCGTTTTAAAAGTATCGATTTAGGATTTTTTTTAATTAACTCTTCTATATTTTCAAGTCTCTTTTTTATATTTGATTCTTCTGTAATGCTTGCGCCTCCAAAAATAATTATTGTTGAAAGAATTTTATTTTCTTCAAGGATTAAATCTGGTTTAGTAATTTCAAGAAGCATTCTGACTCCACGCATTTCATTTCGGCTAAGTAAACCAATATCTTCGTGAGCCAATTTATAAGTATCAGAATTAATAATTAAATTCAGGTTTTTTAAATTATTACTAGGGGATATATGTTTTTTCATTTCAAACAAGAGTTTTAACTTTTCTTTCTAGAGGATTAAAATTGACTCTTTTGATTTTGTTATTTTCGTAAATCCAAAAAACAGGCGGACTTTTTCTTGCCTTTATTAAATTAATTTTGTCTAACTTTTGAGGGGTAAATTCTTTAGAAGGCTCAAAAAATTTATCTCTTTTGGGTTGGTTTAAAACAATACTACCTTCTTTCCCTGAGATAGATCTGTGATAAGTTCCTATAGGAATTTCTAATGCTCCCATAGATCTATTTAAATAAATCACATGATGAGGTTCATCCCAAGAAGGATTTATTAACACAAATGTCCTTTCTCCAGTGATAACTAAATTGTGGTCAATTTGATGATTATGAACGTAATATTGCTCATCTTTTAAATCATCTGGAGGAGATATAGCTTCTCCAGAATGGATCACAACATCAGAACCATTAGAACTATCTATGCCTGCATCGAAGAATGTGACTTTTGGAGTCTCTCTAAAAATATTTATTGGGAAGAATCTTAATTCCATAGTGCTAACTCCCTTTTATAAAATTTATAAATACTAATAAAAATTTATTTACTTTTAAAAAACAGCTATTTTTTGATTTTTAATTGCAACAAACCAGGCAATCTTCTTGATTTGGATAATCTATACATTCCTTATTTAAAATTTCTTCTAAAAAATCTACTTTTTTAACATAATCAAGATCTTTTAATTTTTTGTTTGGAACCGTGAACTGAGTTTGTAGTTTCATTTTCTATTCTCCTAATTAATACTGTTTTTTGAATCCATTCCAAGTTTGAGAAAACCTTAATCCCAGATAAGAAATTAAAATTGTCCAAAATAAAATTTCTATACCTAAATTAGTCATTTGCTTGGCCTCCTTTCTATCTGATTATTCTTTAGTACGGGTATTATGTAAAAATCAAGCGTAAGAATACCTAAAAGTTAAAGTTTTTAATCACAAAAAATCTTGCAATGGTTGTTACTCGGATGTTCTGTACATTCATTATTCCAATAAGCTTCAATTTTTTTGAGCTTATTATCAAATGAAAGGTCTTTTTTATCCAAATTAATTTCTTGGATAGTAAATGTGTCATTTATTGCCATAAGACTTACCCCTTTACTACAACTATGTTCTAATTCATTTGAATAGTAAATTTCAAGTTTTATGTGTGCGGTTAGAGGAATAAAATTGTACGGATTAAGGATCAAAAAAAAGTCTCAAATTATGAATAATTGCAAGGAAAATATCTTCAAAAAATTTATTCCAACTTTAAAAAAATTTGTATAAATTTTGCTTAGAGATTATATTCTCTAAATACTTTCTCAGGTCTGCTAGTATCTATCATTAATCTAATATATCTGCATATTCTCTTAAAATCTCAGCCATCTTTTAAGGAGGAATTTCTTGTTAATATTCTCTACATAAATCAAAAAATTTATCTAATAAATCTTTATTGGAAAAGATATATAAATTAGCGTTTCATTTTTGAAGTAAAGTATGCAAACGCACCAAGCAATAAAAGACTCACAACCCCATAAGTAATCGCTATGCCGTAGATGTAAGTCATTTATTTATAAAGACATAAGCAGGATATAAATAAACTAAGAAAACTCCAATAGCTATGGAACTTCCATAAATAAGAAAGTTCCAAAATCTATATAATTTAGGTTTTTTAAATTCTTTTTCTTCTTCTTTAGTAATCATTTATTTTCTTTTTCTTTTCTGGCAGCATTACCTTTTGCTCTTAATACCAAAGTTATCGTAAGAGCAGCGCTTAATATCACAGCATCAATTAATAGGTGCGGGGAAATATTCATCAGCTGAAAAGAGAAATAAGAAGAGTCATTATCTTTTCATATTTAAATCTATTAATCATTAAAAAAGAGGGGTTGATCCCTCTTAGTTTAGATCGACTGTCAATCACAGTCTACTTTAGCTTTTTAGCTTCTCTAAAAAAACAGTATTTTATTTAGCCAGAGCAAGAGAAGGCACCTGCAAGAATATTTTTAAAAATTGGTGCTTGACCCAAGGCATACAAAAAGAAAGTTGATGATGCGAGAGTAATAGCTATTTTAGAAGCCCTGTTAACATTCAAATTTGAGACTTTTGCAAATGCAGAGTTCATTTGTTCTTTAATATATTGATCTTATAATAGCTGCAAAAATTAAATATTCAGCATCAATATTTACCAAAAAATAATATTATTGCTCCTTTTTCTTAGCTTGCATTTTTATTATCTCAAATTCTTTTTTAGAAACTATTCTGATTTTGTATGCTGGATATCTTGTCTTCCACCATTTATTGATCGAAATAGCTACTCCTTCTAAATTTTGTGTACAAATATTGACCCATAAAGTTTTAGTCTCAACTTCTTTGTAGAATTCCCAACTTGTAGGTGAAGCCATTAAAAATTGCAAATGAAAAAATTCAATTAATTATGGGAAATGGTCCATAAGTTAAAACTTTTGTTTTTTAATAAGAGGATTTAGTTGAAGATATAAAGTTTCCATTAAGTGTTAATAAAAAACTTTTAACAAAAGATTTACATCACTTTCGCCTTCTAGGAAAGTATTACTTTGATTTTATAACGAGTTTCATTTACAAACTATCTCCGCAAAGAAGGGGCCAAAAATCGACCCCTCTTGGTGAAACTCTTCCAAAGAAACACCATTAAAATCTTACTCTGAAAGTTGCAAAGTTAAACAAATTAACAAAATCAAGATTAACAATTTATGCGGCCTTTTTAAAAGGGTTCATATTCCTTAAAAAGTTATTACTTTTGCGGGTACTCATTTTTCTATATCTTTGATTTATATCGAGGATATACTTTCTAGCTTTCTTATCACTTTCAACTTTCTTTTTTCGAAGACGTAAAGCCCTTAAATCTTCTATGGACATGAGGCCATCATCTTCATTGAAATTTAAATGATCAAATTGCATCAGTTTAAGAAATTAAGTTTCTTCTTTAAGTGCAAGATTAACAACCTTATCGTTATTTGCAATAGAGATAATTAACCAACTTAATGCAAATTAGTTATTCAATTTTCAGAAAGCTATGAATTTAAGTATTAAAAACTTTCTAAAATCAAGAAAAACTTTTGATTGAATTAGATGGAACTTCTACAGATACAAATGATTCTCCATAATGAGATTCAGCTGATCTTATCAGTAACCAGTAAAAGAAATTTACTAAAGCTTTCTCCACGAGGATTTAGTAACTAATTTAAATAAACTCATCATTTTTGTAATAGCAATATACAAAATAAATTTATAACGCAATCAAGACATTTAACTTATAAAGCATAGTTGCATATTAATTATTATCAATTTGCACTCTCAGGATTTAAGTAGCGGACTTAATCCTCTTGGAGTATTAGACTTTAACCCGCTCTATTTTTTTAGCAAAAGAAAAATAGCACTGCAAAGTAACTAGATCTCAAATTATTATAGTTAATTTTGAATAAGCCTTTATTGGTTAATTGATTAAGAGTAACTGAGCGAATGTCTGTGTTGTTTTTTTGTATAATACTGTTACAAACATTAGTTATATCAATGGATTCAGTATTTTTGCTCATTGATATATTCATTCTAAGAATAATATTATTATTAATGCCTAAAGAAGGTTTAATTGTGAAAAAAATAATTAAATTTTTTAAACTACTTAAGAGAAGAATTGATATTTATAATGCAGAGGCTGAATTAAAATTTATATTGGAAAATAAATAATGGGATTCCCACATTGCCCTATTTGTGTAGTTCTAGCATTTGCTTCATTTTTTATGGGAGTTACTCGTAGTTATATGTTCTATATTCTTTTTAGACTGTTTGTGAGAGCAGAATCTAATTTTAAATTAAAGTTTAGTTTCTATTAATTGTTGACATCTAAGTATAAATACTTTATAAATAGGTTGTAGTGAATACTACCAAATCGTCCGATCTACCATCTGATAGACCGCAGTACGACTCAAGCCATAGGACGGGGACTTGAGCATGTTCAGGAGCTGCATCATGGTAAACATGTATTTCAATGGAAAGTCATTCGTATATTGTAGAAAACAAGAAGAAAAGATAATAAAGCTCACTTATAGAGGATCTATTTACTTGAAATAAGATTTCTAATTTCTTTTTTTAAAGTTTGGACATTCGTTAAAGTTTTAAACTCAGTATTTATTAATACGTTATAAGAAAAACTTATTGTGAAGATATTATTTACCTATTTAAAAATTTATATATTCGTATATTTAGTAACGAGAAATTAATTTTAAAATAATTATTTTGTAATCAGATTTTAAAAGGTTATGCAGCCTCTTTCTGAAGAACTTTACAAAAAAATAGTTGAGAGTTCTAAAAAATGAGTAAGTTACTAATCGCTTTATTAGCTTTAGATATAGGGGTTAGTCTGTCTAAAGTTTTTATTTTTACCTGAAAATTAAATTACTTAATAAAAAAGCAATTGTTTTCTAAAAAAGAAATAGTAACGGGATAACTTTTTTATATTTATTTTATAAAATAAAAAATTAAAATAATAAAAGAACTACCTAAAAGAAGTAGCACCATTAAAAAAGATATTAACTTTGCTAATCCCATAAAGATAAATCAGAATTTCCTGTAGATCTTTGCATCCAGTGAATTTTCCAAACATTATTTACTTTTTTAAAAATTGAAGTAACTGTTGGTAAGTCATCATTAGCTGTCCCTTTATAAGTAAATTTTGAACCTAGTGTAAAAATGCACATTACTATATTTTCGCTTAAAAATTCGAGTCGATGAATTTTAGTTATTTCTGCCTTTTCTTGAACTATATCACCAGTAATCATTTGTTCGAACCCTTTTGCATCTATAGGATTACCACTTGGTCTTATGAATAAAAAATCTGGAGTCGCATTGTCAACAAAAAATGAGGCCATTTTTTTGGGATTGGCAAATTCATTAATAATGAAATTATTGTTTCTTTATCATTCATAACAAAAGCGACATAAGCCTTCTATTTTAGATCTACTATTTAAAATGTACAAATCAAAATGGAATATTTCAAAAAAAATTCGTTAGGATATTTGAAATAATTAGATTTTGAATTTAAATCATGATTAATTCATTAAACAAATTATTGCCTGTTGGCAAAAAGGTCAAAAAATATTTGCCTTTCTTTATTGGATTTAAATTACTTACATTTACTGGTTTTCTTACTTATTTAATGAATCGCTAATTGATATAACCTTAACAATAAAGTTTAACTAAATTAAAATCTAGTGAATAAAGAAGAACGAACTAAAAGATTTAAGTCTATGTCAAGTATGCAAAGACAAGAACTGATATTAAAAAAGATGCAAGAGAGAGGCATAGAGGTGGGAAGTGGAATTCCCAATAAAGAATACGATAACAAAGAGGTTTATGAATTAATTCATATTGCAAATTGCTTCCCAGAATTAAGAGAGAAAAAATGAAAATATTTAGGTACCTTTAATTTAGTAATTTATTTTGGTTCCCTTATTGCAGTAATAATTAATCCACCTATCAATGCGAGATTCATCAATACTGCTCTTTGATGAAAAGGGAATACATGAAAAATTATTGTTGTTGGAATAAGAAATAGTAATAAAAAGACTGAACCGATTTTTTGATTTTCCCCAAATATAAAAAATCCAGAACCTAAGATAAGACATATAATTGCTCCCACTAGAAGAATAGATGAAATTGGTTCAGGAATACCTTTTGTAGAAATATATTCAACTGTTTTTTCAAAATCATTTATTTTGCCTGGTATTGCCGAGATAAATATTGCTGAGATTGATAATCTTGAAAAAAAATCTAAAAAAGATTTGATACTTTTATTTTTAAAAAAAGAATTTTTCATAATCTTATTATAAAAAAAAATTTTATGCGTTTGATAAATACTTTATTAGTCCGAGATACTTTTAAATTTTTCTCAAAGAGGTTTAGCTCAATTAATAGAAATCTTTTTAATTAATGTGAATCTTTTTAAGCCAATTAATAGTAATTTATGAATTGTCTTTTTATATTTATGAAATGATAAATTTAATTAAAATAAAATGTTTAAAAAATTTATTATTTTGATTTTCTTGTGCCACCGTAGGAATAATTATTATGTTTAGAAATTACATTCCAACATTCTTTACAACAAAAAATCCAGTCTCTATGAATTATGGATTTAACTCTGTAATGTATTTTATCTGGCTCATGACATAAATCACATTTTTTCATTTATCTATTAATTTTTAAATTTATTTTAGATATGTAAAAATATGATTTAAAAAGATTCACGAAAAAAATTTTATCTTGTCATTATAAATAGGCACTCCACACATCCTGAAGCAAAGCAGTGGTTTTGTTGAGTGCGTTTATTTTAATTACCTGATAAAAATATCTAATTACTACTTTTAAAAGTTTTTTTAGGCACCCTTATTTTTGATATAAAATTTTCAGAAATTTTATTTAGCTTATCTTAAAATTTTTTGATTATACATCTAAGTTAGAACTTTAAAAAGTAACTCACGAATCATACTTAATTGTTTTTATTATTAATTTTATTGATTTTAAATAGTATGAACATTTACCTATTCTGGATATTATTTTTAGCTCTATGGGCAATAGTCCCCTTAATGATTATTAAAGGTAGAGTAGACGAGGAACCTAAGATTCAGACTTCACCAAAAGTTAAAGAAAAGAAAAAAGGTTGGTTTAATTAAGAAAATCTTGAATTAGTGAAAACATTTTATTCGTAGATATTTATAATTTAAATTAAAGTTTAAGTAAATTTAATTTATTAAAATTGAAAAAATTAGTAAATAATTTTCTTTATTTGGTTGTTCTTGGAGGTAGAGCAGAAAAAGCAAATATAGAGCTACATGATGTTAGATGGGTCGTTGGATCTAAAATTGAAGATACATACGATACTTTAAGAAATGGTTGGTTTGGATCTTCAAGAGGTTTGCATATTGATAGCTATAAAAGAATAAAATATGTGGATGGCTATAGGATTAATCTAATCAATCTTGTTGATGATAAAATAGAAAAAAAAGCAATAAGTAAACAAAATAAGGGCAAAAAAAATTTATGGTTTGTCAATATTGGAGGCTATAGTCCAACTTCTATGCAGGAAAAACATGAGTTTGGATTAGTTATAGCTTCAAATAAATTGGAGGCAACAAATATAGCTAAATCTAAATGGCTTATTGGGTGTAAAAAAAAGCATAAAGATGATCTTGCATCTTTAGAAATGTTAATTAGTTGCGATGATTGTGAAATAATAAACAAGATAGGGAATTGGGAAATAGAATTAATTCCAGATAATAAATTTTTTCAAGAAAAAAACTATCCTGATTGGTATGGTTATCAAAATATAGAAGGGAAATAAAGATCTAAGAATCTTTCTATTTGCAAATGAATTTAGTTGACTAATTATATTATTATTTGTTTGCTTAAAATCTTAAAAAGAACTTGATTTTCTCAATAAGTAAATTCCACCTCCAAGAGAAATTAAGACAGGTAACCATGCAGCGAAAATTGGAGGTAAAATACCTTTTACTCCGAACGAACTAAATAGAAATGACATAACATAATAAATTAATATAAGAATTACGCTCAACCCAAATCCCTGGCTTTTTGAAGATCTTAAATTAGATTTAGATCCCAGACTGCTTCCTATTAAACCAAAGACTAAGCATGCAAAAGGTAGAGTAAATTTTTCTTGAATGCGGACTTTAATTCTTCTTACCTCCTTCAAGTTTCCAGTTTTTTCATAAATCTTTTCTGCTTGTATAGCCTGCTTTAAAGTCATTTCATTTGCGTCTTTAGGCACTTTTGCTAGCTCCATAGGCCCTTCCACAAATGGATATGTATATTCTTTAAATTGAATGTTTGAAGTTTGTCCACTAGGATCAATAGATACAATACTTCCATCAGAAAATATCCAGGAAGAACTTTTTTTCTCAAATCTTCCAGTCTTTGCCTTTAAGATTTGTTGAAAATCTTCTCTGGAAAAATCTAAAACTGTGACTCCCTTCATAATGTTGTTTTCGTACCATGAAGCATAGAATATATGAGTAAGAAAAGTATTGATTTTTGTTGGTTTTTTATTTGATGCATTTATTCTAGATCCATATCTTGAAAACATAATATTATCTTTTCCTTGTTCGCTGCTAAAAGAACTTCCTATTCCTGCTCTTAAGGTCGTTTCAGCCAATTTATTACTTGCAGGAACTAAATTATCGTTAAAGTAGAAAGTTAATCCTGTCATAAATATTGAAAGAGCAATAGCTGGAGAAATAATTCTTGAAGTTTTTATACCCAAAGATTTCAAAGCCAACAATTCAGAATTACTTGATAATTTTCCATAGGCTAATAATGTGGAAAGTAAAACTGCCATTGGGAATGATAGGACTAAAAAACTGGGCAAACTAAAAAAAAGAACTTTTAAAGCTAAAAATAAAGGTAAGCCAAATTCAACTATTTTCCTTATAAGATCAAACATTACCCCAACAGATAAAGAAATAACAGTAAAAGCAGAAATTGCGAATATCATGGGGGGTATTATTTGCCCTAATAACCATCTATCTATTAAAGGTAGTAAATACCAGGGAGAAATTACTTTATTAATAGTTTTTTTTATTGCTGATTGATTTGAAGGTTTCAAAAGAAATTTATTTGATTTTTACTGTCTTTTATTTATATCATTATAAAATATCAATGATTTAGAAACAAATATAAAATAGATATTTAAGAAAAATATTTTTTAAATTTAAATAATAAATTAGAAAAATAATTTATTAACACTTGCAATAAATCAAGAAATTTGGTTTCTTTAAAAAAAGGAGTTAAGGCATGAAAAATAAAACCTTAATAAACGAATGCAATTGTATACATTGCCAACAAAAATTAAATCAAATTAATAATTCAAAACTATATTGGGATAAATTAATTTCAAGAAAAAAATTAGTATAGTTTCTCTACTAAATTCTCTTAGTTTTTCAAACTTTATTAAAGCTTTTGTTTTAAATCTATTACTTTCAGAAAAAATAATTTTTACGATCTCTAAATCTTTAGTGTTAAGCTTTTTTAGAAAATTGATATTATTTAACCTTTTGATTTTTTTTGTAGATCATATTTTCTCGATTTAAAAGGAAAAGGATAATCAAAATACAAGATGGTATGAGAATAAAATCCAAAGACATAAATTTTGTTAAGTATATTTTCTATTTAGCAAATATATAGACCTTTGACATAATTTGCTTCTCTCAAAGATTTTTTAATAGGTCAAAAAATTATCTCTAAAGTTAGTATATTTGCTTTCTTTTAAAATTGGAGGAGCTTGCAAGTATCCCACTGGCAAGCTCATGACGACTTAGTTAATTCAGATTTCTGATTTAACCAGCTAAGCACTTCCTAAATGCTATATATATTTTAATAAGTAAAATTACTTACTGTGAGTATAAATGCTTATTTATAATAACTGATTGCGATTTTGATGATAAAAAGTGATTTGTATAAAAATGCGGCCTGAAAATTTTTGACAGATAAACAGAAATGTTACATATTGACTTGTAATAAAATGTTCAGAGGGAATTATAAGAGGTTTTGGTTTACATAAGTTAATATTTATGTTATTTTAGTTAACAATTATTATATTTTTTAATGACAAAATCAGGAGTTACAACAGAATCAGGAGGAAGGCAGAATATGTTTCCATCAGAAACTAGACCTTATATTGATGAAACTGTGTCTTACGAAGGATATCCTCAAAATGCAGAAAAAGTAAACGGTAGATGGGCCATGGTTGGCTTCGTTGCATTATTAGGTGCCTATGTAACTACTGGACAGATTATTCCAGGAATTTTTTAGTTTTTTAGAAACTTTTTTCATAAACTATTTACTAAGGCTATATTATTGAATCTTTTTAAAAGAAAATTTAAATTTTTATTTTAAATTTGAAAATAAGAAAAACCAAATAAAAGTTATAGCATTTAAGCTAAATATTATTCCTAGAAATATATAAGCAAATTTTTTGCCAATAAATGCTGTTTCAGGTTCAAGCTTTACTCTCATTAAATCCTAGAATTATCTCGATAAAGATAGCATCAATTAATAAATTAATTTAAGTTTTGAAGGAGAAAAAATAACAAATTAATATTTTTTTTTGAAATGTTTATAAATTCATAATTTTGCTTATTGAGATTTCTATAGGGAAAATTATGTTTTTTATATTGTTGCAAAATAACTTTCTTAATTTGATTTGTTTCGCGCGAATATAGGTTATAAAATTAACTAAAAAACTTCTAGTCTAATTTTTTAGAAATTAGATAGTGTTTTATACTGATTTTTAAAATACTTTTTTTGCAAATAGTATTATTCAATCCTTAATCAACAAAAAACATTTTTTATCTAAAAAAATTCATAAAAAGAAGCCTAATTTAAATTAGACTTTTTTTATAAAAATTAAAAAATTTGTTAAATGAAACCAGGAATGATTTGGCCTGTAGTTAAATATGCTCCAACTAGAGCAACAAATCCTAACATTGCAAATCTACCGTTAAGTTTTTCAGCAACGATTTTTTCTTTTTCGATTATTTTTGGTTCGTTATTTTTCATTAGAACCAACCTGGGATGATCTGGCCTGTTGTGACATATGCACCGACTGCTGCAACGAAACCTAACATTGCTGCCCAACCATTAAAACGTTCTGCTTCTGGAGTCATTTTGTTAATGTGATTTGTTAATAAATATAACATATTTATTTAGTAATGTAAAGAAAATGAGGTATTTTGTCGGAAAAACTTGAAAACTGCTACATATATGTGTCGAATTATACCTTATCGGGTGTTTTTATGTTTTGTACTGATTTCTTGAATTTGAAAAAAAATATAAGATTTTTATCTTATTTTTTTTTGAGGTATATCCTCATTTAAAAATAATTTAAATTAATATATTACAAGAGTCAGCTAGTAGGGATACAGGCTGACTCTTTTAATTAAATTTTCAATTTCTTTAATAAAAAAGACGTTTTTAAGAATCCAAATAATTGCTATCAATAAATTAGATATATAAAAACAAATGTCATTTGCTATTTATTACATGCATCTTTTTTTTGGAAAAATTCCTTCTTTAGTTAGTTCTGATTTAATACTTTACATCTTGCCAGCGCTTACAATTTCAATATTATTCTTTAGCCTTAAAATAATATTTTTTAATACTCCAAAATTGAGAAAGGTTAAATAATAAAGGATTTCAAAATTATTCTTTTTACTAAAGTACCCAATTTTTTTATTTTGGATAATAGACTTTTTTTTTCGGCGACTCAAAGAAATAGAGACTGCATTGGTGACGTACTATCAAGAATCATAAAAAAAGGTTCAATATTGGAAATTGGTAGTGGAAGCGGTGAGCATGGAGTAATTTTTCAAAAACGCTTTCCTGGCATAATTTGGCAAACAAGTGATCCAGAGCTGATACATAGAAAAAGTATCAGTTCTTGGATTGAGTATGAAGAATTAACTCAGAAAATGCCCCAGCCTCTAGAAATTGATGTAGAAAAAATTCCTTGGAAAATTCCATTGAGATTAGCTCATTCTTTGCAAGGAATAGTCTCTATTAATATGATTCATGTAGCTCATTGGTCTTGCACCAAAGCACTCTTTAGAGGGTCAGGAAAATTACTTAAAAAAGGACGTTTTTTGATATTGTATGGGCCATTTAAAATTGGCAATAAGCATACAAGTCAAAGTAATTATATTTTCGATAATTCATTGAAAATGCAAAATGATCTTTGGGGTATTAAAAATCTTGAAGAAGTTTGTGATGAGAGTAATAAAAATGGTTTTTCTCAAGAAGAAATTATTAGAATGCCCGCGAATAATTTTTCTATAATTTACAGAAAAGTTTCTTGATACATTAAATATAAATATCAAAAAGTTATGCAAATGCATTAAATTAGATGATCAACTTGATAGTTTTTTGCCCCATTCTTTATGCTTCTGATCTAAATCTGAAACTTTTTCACCTAAACTCAACTGTCTTTCTAGTAATTCAACTTTAGTAAGCGTTATTTTTTCAGAATAAAACTTAATAGGCTGTTTACCATGCAAATTGTCTCCACTCATAGGACTACATAATTTCATTATGTTTCTAAGATAAATATTTTGTAAATTCCAATTCTTTTATATTCTTTTCAGATTTGCGCAAATAAATGTGATAAAAAATTGATACTTATTATGTGTTTAATCCATTATTTTGTATGAAGATTGCCATATATATCTGCCACTCTTAATGTCTGACTTAACAGCAACGCAATTGCAAGCTATATTCCAGAGAGATTTGTGTATTGGATCAGGATTAAAAAGATAAGCTTTTTTAAAGGCTTTTTTAATTAAAATTGTTACCTTTTTTGCATGATAATGAGGGATCGTTGGACAAACATGATGAACGACATGGCTTGAACCTATATTGTGATGAAGAAAATTAAGAACCCTACCGTAAGGCCTGTCAATAGATAGAAATGCTCCTCTCATAAAGGAAAATTCGTTATTTGAAAGATGAGGTACATCTGAATCAGTATGGTGAAGCCATGTGTAAACTACTAACCAACAATTAACCACTAATAAAGGTCCAAAATACAAAACAATTACTGGAAATAATCCGTACTTAAAAACTAAATAAAAAATACCTAATAATGTCAAACCTACGCCAATATCTGATATCCAAACTTTCTTGGTCCATATCGATGGCCATAATGCTTTAGAAAATGGTTTGATTGGCCAAAAATGATTCGAAGTGCCATATTTAACACCTCCTGTGCTTCCCGTTAGTAAATAAGCAGGCCAGCCAAATATTAGATGTAAAACAAGTTGAAGAATTCCATAATTTTTCTTACCTAGGGAACTTGAAAAATGTAATTCTTTTTCTCCGCCAACTTTTTCTGTAACTCCATTCCCTTTTATGACTAAAGGGACGTGAGTTTCTCCATTGGTTATGTTATTTGTGAATCGATGATGAACTGCATGAGAACGCTGCCAAGAAAAATAAGGCACTAGAAGTAGTGAATGTAGTACATAACCAGTTATAGATTCCAATGTCTTGTTTTTAGAGAATGCTCCATGCCCACATTCATGGGCAATTACCCAGAATCCCATTGCAGTGGTGCCTGATAGTAATGCGTAAATAATCCAGATTGGTATCATTTTTGAGGAAAATGGGATAGATAACCCTATTGCGACTACTAATGATTGAATTAAAGCTGATTGTAAAAGATACCTCAAAGAAGTTTTGGTATTGCACTTAAAGTAGTGATCTGGGATAACGTCCTGAAATTCTCTTATGCTTGGAATATCTTTATCCTCTATTGAAAGCGCTTGGCCTTTAAGACCTGAAAATTTTATATTACTCAAATTTTTTTGGATAAGAATTTTGTTAAATAAAAGTGAATTTATATATTCTATTATCCATCAAAGGATCTCATAATGAAAAGAATTTATAATTTTTTTCTATATAGTTTTTACAATTCTAATTTTATCTTCAAATAAAATTATTTATTCAAAACTTTTTTAATTTTATTCTTTTTTATGTTGATTGTGTTTGCTCTTTTTTAAAGCTTAATTAATTTAAAGACCGCGTATGTACCTTTTAGGTAAACCAGATTGTTTACGTGGCTTTACTAAAATAGGTAAAACAATAACTCCTACCGTAAAAAGACAGATTGGAGCTACTACCATCAGTATAGATTCTAAAGACATGAATAATTTCGAATTTATTAATAAATAGCAGGATTTTTTTTTTAAGTCATGCGTATTTATATCTATTTTGGGAGAATAGATCCAAAATTTTTATAAATTATTAAGTAAAAAAGAAAAAAAGATTAAAAAAAATCAATTTTTTGATAATTCATCCTATTAACTTAATCATTATTTACAGGGAGACTAATTTATGGATGAAGAAAAAAAGTGGATGCTTATGACTTATTATTGTCCAACTCATGGCGATTCAGGTTTAGTAAAACCGATTCAACTATCAAAAAAAGAAATTTCTAGAACATTCGTAAAAAAAGCTAGGAGTTCTAAAAATTAATTTTTAAAATAAAACCTAAGATATTGTGAAAATGTTCTAAATCTTGTTAATTAATAATTCAGCTTAATAGAAATATTTTTTATACAAATATCAAATTTTTTGTGTAATTAATAATTTAAAAGATTTAGAAATAATTAATTTTAAAATTGCTCAGAATCGCATGTTAATTCACATTGATTAAGATCATGTGATGATAACTTTTCTAAAATTCTTAACATATCAATTTCGGAAAGTTCTCCATCCGAGTTCCATTTTAAAGTTGTTTTCCTTTGAGGTGAATTTTTTTTATTAATTTTGATCACCCCCCTTTAAATGAACTTCTAAACAACGAGTAATGCATTCTTGATGACCATCCATAATACTGCATTCAGTAATACACTCGAAATATGAATTAATAGAATCTATTTCTGTATTCTGGTTTGTAGAAACAAATGAATCATTCATAATATTGTTAGATTTATTTGGAATAGAGATATAGCACGAAATTATGTTAAATAATTAAATTTATTAAGTTAATAAGAAAAAATAAGTATTATTTACTAAATTAATTTTGCAACTAGCTTATCTTTAAAAAGATAGTAATATACTTATTTTAAAGTACAAAAGGAAACAAAAATTTTGATTATTTAATAATAATCTTATTAGTGAATCTTCCAAAAAATCAGCATAAAGACTGATTTACTTTTCAGTAACTTAATTAGAAGATAAAAGGGTAAACTTTTAGATTTTCAAATGAAATCGGTAATTAATTGGCTTTCGAAAATGTTAGAGAGTATGGCAAATGCTTTTATGCATCCTTTAAAGAATGACCTGCCTCCATCTATTGGTACTCATGCATATAGTAGTATTCCTCTAAAAAGAAAATTGAGAAGAAGGTTTAATTAGGCATTAACTTATGGCGATTAATTTTTCATTTTTATTATCCCAAATAATATATTTGAAGCAGTTTGAAAAATCGCTTAATTTTAAGAACTTTGATTGTTGGAGCAAATGAATGTTTGCTTTATGACAAGCCCTTAAGTTGTAATTTGGTATTCTCTCAGAAAGATGATGAATACTGTGGAATGATATGTCCGCTAAAAACCAATTGAGCCAGTTAGGGATATCTAAATTGCTACTGCCTAAAATGGCTCCATCGATTAAATCCCAATTTTTTGTTTTTTTAGCATATGCATTCTCATAGTTATGTTGTACAAAAAAAACACATATTAAAATAGCTGCAGATAAGGTTAATACAATGGAATAAAATGATAAGAAAAAAACTAATCCCAGCCATTTAGACATAAAAATCCACCCTATTATTACTACGATGTTATTGATTATTAATTCACATAGTTCATCGAAATTATCTCCATAATCAGAAAAAGGTGGTTTAACTCTTGAATTAATAGTAAGAAGTTGAGAAATTTCTCTGTTTTTTATTTTGATAAAAGTCTCTTCAAATATATCTTTACTGAAATTAAAAATAATAATAAGAAGTCCTAATCTAGGTTTTAAAACTAAGTAAAAAAAACCGCCAGGGAAAAGCATCATCCAGTTTCGACTTACTTTATAAAATATTTGCTCTCTTTTTGTAAGGGATTGATAATCTTCAAGACTTAAAACATCTATAGGACCTTTGTATATTTCCCAATTTCCATTATTTCTATGATGAAATGCATGATCAATTGACCATGACTTTTGAGGAATACCATTAACCAAGCCAAGTAAAAATCCAAAGAAGCGATTTAATTTCCGTTTTGTAAAGAGAGAATTATGACCACAATCATGCATTAATGAGAAAGTTCGCGAAGAGAAAAGAGTTAGAAGAACTGTAAAAGGAATCAATAGAAATCCCTTAATCAATAATGAGAAAGGTTGATTAATTATGTGGGAGATGATTAACCAAATAGAAATTATTGGGAAGATGGTAGAAATAATTTGATAAGAAGCTCTAATATTGTTTCTTTTTAGAAATGGCTTTATTAAAAAATCGCCTCTATTTAATTTAATCATATTTCCTTTATTTTTTTGATGTTAACAATTTTTTAAAAATATTGATTGTTTAATAAAGAATAAAATATTTTAGAAATCATACTAAAGAATAAATTCTTTAGACATAGTTCTCAATTGATCTAGATTTAATCTCTCTAAGTAATTTTTAAAGTCACTAAGATTCTTAGTAGAGTCAGAATTTTTACTCTCGTAAAGAAGGCTATTAGAAATTAACTCAATAAGATGATCTTTATCCATAACTCCTTATAGACCAAAATTCCTGTTTAAAAAATTAAGGTCTTGAATTCGAGATCATTAACTCATATCTATTAAAAGTAATTTTTTATAAATTTTTTAAATCTTGTTCTATTTTTTCTAATCTTTCATTTAATTCTTTTTTTTCATTAATTAATGCTTTTTTCTTTTCTGCAAGCTCTTTGTTCAAAGGAGAATTGAAATATTTTAGGTAAGAGACCCAAAAAACTACTATTGCTACTGTAATACCTAGTGCACCAATTATTAAAATTGGAGATGAAGGAAAGTCATAAAATGGGATTGACAACGTATTTTGATAAAAACTAATACTAGCTATCATATAGACAAAAGAATGAGTAATAAATACTCATTCTTTAATGAGTTTATTGTTAATTATGCTAGTTATTTTGCAAGAAATAAATAAGTTTTTTAATTGAATTTTAAAAATGAGTAATTGTACAGCTGTCAAAGAATGAATAACTAATAATGATTAAACTAGTAAAAATTTTTTCATGAAGAAAATCATAAATAAAAAACATAATAAAAATGAACCATGGTTTAAATGGTTAACAAGAGAACTTAATTCTTATGAAGCTTTTCAGGATTTCGAATCAGGTAAAAATCCAAGAGATGTTGCAGAGGATTTTATTTCTTGTAATAGTATTGCTATTTCAGAAGTTTTCGAGAATTTTGATGAAGAAGATAAAGATACACTAGATCAGTTTCTTAAATTAACAGAATGCGAGATGCATGTTTTTAGAATTCTTGAAAAACAAATAAGGTTAAGAAACAATGTAAGATTTATAGATTTTAAAAAAAGAAAAAAATAAAGAGTTACTTTCTATATAAGTTTATTTCTTCCATTACCAGTCTTACCAAAGCCTAACCAGATGAACCACAAAATCCATCCAAAAATAGGTATTAAATTAATAAAGATCCATTTCCAATCTTTGCCAAAATCTTTGATTCTTCTTATATCAATAGCTATTTGAGGAATAATACAAACCATTCCATAAGCATTGAAACCAAAAGTTTTTAAAAATATTGGGATAGTTAGTAAAGAAACTATAAAATTCGCTAGTTGAACTAACCACCAGTCTGATCGAGAGGTAAATCCTTTGAAGTCTGTAGCTTTAATCCAAAACTCTTTATATGCTTTTAAAAAGTCATTAAGCATAAATTAAAAATTCAAAGAATTTAACATTATCAATTTAATCTTTAATTTATCAAAATATTATTTATTTTCTAAATTGGATCAAATAAATTCATATCATTTGAATCTTGTTTTGGGATCTCATCTTGATTTGGTAATGAACAGAATCCGTTTTTGCAAATCATCTTTTCTTTCGCAATACTTGAAGTCTGCGAAAAAATATTTTTGTTGTTGTTATTTGAAGATCCTTTCAGCATTTATAAAAAAATTTTTATCCAATATTAAATTAATAACTCAATTTATTTTGATAAGCAACAAAATTAATATTTTTTATTTATTTACTTTTTTTGATTTGGCAAGTCTCTCCAAAATAGCGCCATTATATAAACGAATAAAGATATAGAACAAATATAAAGTAAAGAATTTAGATGCATTTTTATTTATTAAAGTAATTAGTAGGAGAGCCCCGTCACAAAAAGGAACAACTATGAATTTGTAGTTGTTTAAATTAGTAATCCTTCAAATTCTAGTATTTATTTAAGTTTTTTATGATTTATCCTTATTTATATCGGTTAAAGCTTTTCTACCTTCTTTAAGGGTTCTCAAGACAAGCCAAGACAGAGAGAAAATGATAAGAATGGTAAGTATAGTTAAGGAAAAATGAGTTGTATCAATATTGTTAGTCAATTTACTGAAATTTATTCGTAAATTGTAATTTAAAATTTAAAAAGTTTCAAACGTCAGATCTAGAGTAAGCAGGTATAAGCATTCCGCCATCTTGGTCATCGTTATCATCATCAAATCCACCACCTAGAAGTAACTCAATGATTACAAGTACAGCTATTGGATAAAGACACCATAGTATTGCTGTAAAAGGACTAACTACTGAAGAAGCTGAGTAAAAATCTGTCATGGGTTGATATTAATCTAAAGAAACAACAATTGTGGATCCTCCTGGAAGTGTTATTCAATATTTCTATAAATATTTTTTAAAACTTTTCTCTTTCGCACGAATAGATATTTGGTATTTATTGATATTTTTATTCTTCAATATGAATGTGAATAATAATTTCTTAAACCTTATGAGAAATTAATAATGACATAATGAATCGCGCAATTGTTATTTTTTATACTTAACAATAATTGTACAATTTTGATTCGAAAACTATTATTTATCTTGATTTTATAAATTCTATGTTTTCTTTTACTTTTGATCCTTTAGCTGCAATATTTGGTATATCGGGAATTGTAGGCTTCTTTTTCTTTGTTTCTGCTGCTAAGGGAACTTCCAGCATCAATACAAAACCCAAAAAGGAATTAGATTAGAACTGATTCTGTCAGAAAACTAAATTGAAATTTTAAATTTCGTATTTTTTAAAGGCTTGTTAGCTATTACTTATTCCATTGTTTAGAAATAAACTCAAGGAAATCTTTTAGATCTTCTTCAGGACAATTCGTTTCTTTTTGCAAATCAATGCAAATTTGCTTAATATCTTTAAAGGCCTTTTTTACTATTTCGTTTTTTTCGATAACCTCAAAATATTCTTGATCAGTAAAAGGCATAATATTAGATCCCCTTTTTAGAATTATTTATTAACTATAATTTATCTGTATTTACTTAACAGTAAAGAAAGAAAAAATCTTTTTTCTTAAATTTAGCTACCCAATCGATAATGTTTTTTCATATTTTTGGTTACCTCCCATTCGCAGTAAAGTCCAGCAGGAAACTCAACAAGATCTCCAGCTTTAATAAAATAAATGTCACCGTTTTTCGTACTAATTTTCGCTTGGCCTTCAATAATTAAGCAAATTTCTTTATCATCGTAATTCCATTGAAATTTGCTTGGCTCACATTCCCAAATAGGCCAACTCTTTATGCCATACTGAATTATAACGCTTGCGCTACAAGGGGAAGTGATTATAACTTTCACGAAATAGTTCGGGTATTTTTTTTTATTTTACAAATAAAAAAAATTTTTATTTTCGAGAATGTAAATTTCTTTACTGTCTTTTAATTTTTTTGGTTTATTATAAGAAAAATTAAAATTCATGGATGAGCTTTCTGTATTGTCGATTTCATTATCTATAGCTTCTCTCGGGATATTTTTTATTTTTTTTGCGTCGAACGATGATGATGATCAAGATGGAGGCAAGTTGATTAAATCATTAGAAAGAATTAATTAATTCCAAATAAATAGAACATTTAATAGAGATTTATAACCTATAAAGCCTGCATAAATGCAGCTTAGAAAAATAACATAAACTTCCAATGTCCCAAGTCTTCTTTTCTTTAAAATTTTCATTTTTTAGTGTTTATTTCGTAATTTTATTTAATCTGATTTCTATTGACATGAGTATTTTTTACATTTACTCAGAGATTAAAGAATTATTAATGTCAAGCCAAAAAATAAAAAAAAGGTAAAAAATATAATTTTTTTGGTAATTTCTCTTTCCTCATTCTCAGCAAAAAATAAGGAAATTACTGGAGATGTGCTTAATAAAGCCCATCCTACTCCTATAGGAAGGGTTTTAAAAACAACTTGCTGTAGCAATATTCCTATATTTGTTCCAAGAAGTATTGAAAGCAAAAATCTTTTTTGTTCTTTTTTGTCTATGTTTTTTAAGAAAAAATTTATCTTAAACCCTTTTATAGTTATTAAAAAAATTATTGCACCTAATAATCTTATCTCAGTTGTAATGAAAGGTGATAAATTGCTTTGTAGGAAAACCATCCTTGAAAAAAGACCTCCAAGAACAGCACATAAAACTGATAAAAAAGGAAAAGCAAAAATTTTAAAATTATTTTTTTCTGAGAAAGGTGATTTTTCATCTTTAAAATCATTCCCTTTTTTGAGAATTATGAATAGCGAAATCGATACTATGATTACCCCAATCCATGATTTAATTGTTAACTCTTCATTAATAAAAATTTCCCCTGAAAAAGCAGCTATTAAAGGAGAAAGAGTTTCTACAGATAAAGTTTTTCTTGTGCCGATTGTTTGTAATGACTTGAGGTAGAAAGTATCACCTAAACCAATACCTATTATTCCACTAACTAAAAGGATAAATATGTTTTTAAATTCAATTGTAGAATTAATATTTATAAAGGCAGGTGCAAAAACTAAAAAAGCTATTATATTTTTTATTAAATTAATATCTATTGTTTTATATTTCTGAGTTTGGGAGCGCCAAATAAAGCACGCATAAGTCCAAGATGTAGCAGCACCAAAAGCAGATAGGATTCCAATCAAAACGAGTAATTTTTAAAAATTTATTTTATAAATTGAGTAATTGCTAAAAAGAATACATAAATAAGAATCAAAATCCCTGGTAAGTACTGAATTAGTGATTTGAAATTATTTTTTTTCATATTTACTTAAATAATTTATTAATTCTAAACAGTTTTTTTATTACTAGGGTATAAGCTTTCTAACTTCTTTCTTCTTTGAACTTTCGCATTAATTCTTTCTTCTTTTTCTTTTTTCTTGATCTCATCATTGATCTTGTTTTGTCTGTAACCAAACCAAAGTAAAACCCAAATAATAGAAGTTATTAAAAGAAGAGCCGTATATTGACCAGTCATAGGAAAACTGGCCTCAGAATATTTGACGTAAGAAAATATTAAACTCATTTAATTAAGTTAAAGCATAAAAATAACGACTGCGTTGATTTTTTTTTGATATTTAAAAATTAGTGAATTGCAGCTAATTATTATGAAGTTTTTTATTTATTTTTTGATAGTTTTTGGAATAATTTTTCTTTGTAGCTCCTTGCTATTATCAGGTAGAAGCATATTAAATGAAAAGTTTTTGGAACCTTTTGATTTAGCAGTTGTTGGAGGCGGTGCAGCAGGTTTTATGACAGCAATAACTGCTGCTGAAAATGGCGTAAAAAAAATAATAATTCTTGAAGGCACTTCAAAACTTATGGAGAAAGTAAGGATTAGTGGAGGGGGAAGATGTAACGTCACTAATGCGACATGGATACCGAATGAACTAGTTGAGAATTATCCCAGAGGTGGAATTCAGCTCTTGGAATCATTTAATCGTTTTGCTGCTGGAGATGTATATGATTGGTTTGAGAAAAAAGGGTTAAAATTAAAAATTGAGGAAGATCTAAGAGTTTTCCCAGTATCTAATTCTTCTTCAGATGTTATTGATTGTTTGAGAAAAAATGCCTTATCAAAAAACGTAGAGATATTAACAAAATTTTTTGTTAAAGAAATTTCAAAAACTCCAGATAATATATTCAATATTTTTAGTCTCAAAAAAGCAAAAGTAACTGCAAAAAATATTATTCTTTCAACAGGAGGTAATCCAAGCGGATATAAATTAGCTCAAAATCTTGGACACACCATTGTTAAACCTGTACCATCGCTTTTTACTTTTTCTACAAAAGAACCAAATTTGGATGAATGTAGTGGGGTATCGATAAAGGGCATAGATATAGAAATTAAATTAAACAATAAGAAGTTTCAAAATAGAGGCGATTTACTAATAACGCATTGGGGTTTTAGTGGGCCAGCGGTATTAAAACTTTCATCAATTGCAGCAAGAGAACTTTATAGCCAAAAATATAAATTTAATCTAATCATTAAATGGTCTTCTTTAAGTTATAAAGATTTAAAAAATAAAGTTAATCATTTAAGATTAAATAAAGGCAAGGTGAATCTTATTAATAGTAGACCTGTTCCACTATTAACAAAAAGATTATGGATTTTTTTATTAAAGAAAATAGGTATTGATAAAGAGAAAAAGTGGGCTGATTTACTGGCGGATGAAAGAGAGAAAATGATAAGTACTCTAATGAGGGATAAATATATAATTTCGGGCAGAGGTCCATTTGGAGAGGAATTTGTTACTTCCGGAGGCGTAAAAATTAATGAGGTTAATTTTAAAAGTATGGAGAGCTTAATTTGTCCAGGGTTATTTTTTTCTGGAGAAGTTTTGGATGTTGATGGAATCACTGGTGGATTTAATTTTCAACATTGTTGGACAAGTGGATGGATCGCTGGGTTGGCAGTCTCAAAGTTAAAACAATCAATGATAAATTAATAAGTAATGAATCAGTAAGTAACAATTCAATAAGTTTATCTTTTTTTTATTAAGTATTAGACGGAAAAAGTTTTTTGGAGAAACTTTAATTTTAAAGTTTTAATTATTGGTGAAGATTAATGCAGAATCTTGTATCAAAAAAAGAAGAAGAGGAAAGAAGATTAAAAGCTTTAGCAGAATATAGGATTTTGGGAACCAAGCCAGAATCATGTTATGACGATATTACAAAAATTGCAGCTACAACCTGTAACGTGCCTATTTCTTTAATGACTTTGGTAGACAAAGATAAACAATGGTTTAAATCCAAAATAGGACTTCAAATATCAGAAACTAGAAGAGATTGGTCTTTCTGTACACATGCAATAAAAGAAAATAGTCCATTAATTATTCATGATGCTTTCCAAGATGAAAGATTTATTAATAATCCATTGGTAACTGGAGATCCAAAGATTCGTTTTTATGCAGGTTTTCCCCTTAGAAATAGAGATGGTAATAAGATTGGAACTCTGTGTGTAATAGACAGAAAGCCAGGAAATCTAACTACACAACAATTTAATATTATGGAATTATTATCCAAGCAAATAGTTTCATTTTTAGAGCTTAGAAAAAAGTCATTAAATTTGCTAGATGCTTTATCTAATTTGCATAAACAGGAAGGGATTTTATCTGTATGTTCATATTGCAGAGAAGTGAAAAATAAGGAGGGCGATTGGATGCATTTAGAAAAATATCTTTCGAAAATTAGTGATATTAGATTCAGTCATGGGGTTTGTGATAATTGTATGGAAAAACATTTCCCAGATGTAATCGAAGTGTGGAATAAAAAGGATTTTTTTGAAGATGGTCAAAAAAGGTTTTTAGAGTCATAGATTCAGTAACTTGCTTTTTATTGTTTAATCTATTTTCTAAACAAATTCTTTATTTGGTGGTTAGTATTGTATAAATTTTGACTAGAAAATGTTATTAGGAACTTTATTAACAGGTGAAATTGCTAAAAGTGCATTAGTAGCATATGTTCATTATTTAGGAATTATATTGTGTTTCGGTTCTCTTTTATTTGAAAGATTGACTCTCAAAGTAGGTCTTAATAGAAATGAGACGATTTCAATGATAATTGCAGATGTGGTCTATGGTTTGGCAGGAGTTGCAATATTGGTTACTGGGATTTTGCGTGTTAAGTATTTTGGTCAAGGAGGTGATTTTTACACAGGTAATCCTGTTTTTTGGATAAAAGTTTCTCTTTACATTCTGGTGGGATTACTTTCTTTATATCCAACAACAACCTATATCTTATGGGCCATCCCATTAAGTAAGAATAAATTACCTGAAATATCTGAAAATCTAGTTAAGAGGTTCAAACTCATCATTACTACTGAATTAGTGGGCTTTGCAACAATACCTTTGTTTGCCACTCTCATGGCTAGGGGTGTAGGTTTAGGTTGAATAATTTATTTCTAGAAAGAAATTGTTTAATAAGTGCTAACAAACTATATAGATGGAGTTTAAGTTATAAGATTTCTAAATCTAAAAAAGAAATTATCTTTATTGGTTTAAATCCCTCATTATCAGATGAAGTTTTCTTGGATAACACAACAAAAAAGATAATCAAAATTTCGAAAAACAATAATTATGGCAAAGTAAAATTAATAAATCTATTTGCTCTTATTTCAAGCAAACCAGAAAAACTTTTTAAACATAAAAACCCTGTGGGTTATCTAAACAATAATCATATTTATAAAAACTTAAAACACTGGTCTGAAAGTAAAAATTGTGATTTATGGTTAGGTTGGGGTAACAAAGGTAAATTTCTAAATAGAAATAAAAGAATATCAAAAATAATAATGCAATATAACTCAATTAGAAAAAGTAATTTTGATAATCCTCTTGGACCGCTTTTAATTAAGAAAACAATCAAAGATAATCCAATACATCCTCTATATTGTTCTGATAGTTCCATCCTCCAATCTTATTTTTAGATAGTAAGTCTCAAAAGCAAACCAGTATTTTTAGCTATTCCATTAAATGTATGTTAAATTCTATTTGTTAAGTTAACCTAATATGAAAATTTCAAAGCAATTTAATAAACTAAAAAACTTGAATGTTGAGGCAGAAAAATGTTCTACCAGAGAAGAAGCAAAAAAAATAATTAATAAAGCAAATAAAGCACAAAGTAAAATCAACAAATAAATAAAAATTAATTTCACTTATTCATAATTTATAATTTACAATTTTCAGAAATATTCAATTTACACAAATACACCATATTTATTTCTTAGTATTTATGTCTTTGAAAATAATTAAAATAAGGAAATCGCACGAAAGATTTAGATCGACAAGAGAATGGCTAAATTCGATGCATTCATTTTCTTTTGCAGAGCATAGAGATCCAAAATGGGATAATTTTGGGAAAATTAGAGTTATAAACGAAGATATTATTTATCCTAATGCAGGATTTAATACACATTCTCATGCAAATATGGAAATAATTACTGTCGTAACAAAAGGAGCAATAACTCATAGAGACTCTTTAAACAATTTTGGAAAAATTCACAAAGATGAAGTACAAATTATGTCTGCAGGTACTGGAATCTCTCATAGCGAGAAGAATGAAGAAAATGAGAAGTGTAAGTTGTTCCAGATTTGGATATACCCTCAAAAAGAAAATATCAAACCTCGATATGATCAAATTTCATTAAATGAAAAGTTGTGGGACAATCTTATTTTTGATTACAAAGACGGTAAAAATAATAAGCTTTTTCTAAATCAAAGTATCTCTTTATGGCGTTGTAAATACAAGCCAATTAAAGAGAAAAAATTGCCATTAAAAATTGATAAATATAATTGGATACAAATAATAGAAGGTAATCTTTTATTAAAAAGTAAAGGCTCTAGTTCAAATATAACTCTCGAATCTGGAGATGGTTTGGGTTTTGAAGTTAATTATTATGATGATGTCTCTATAAATACTGAAAAAGACTTAGATTTTCTCTTATTTTCGATGCCTTCCTTATAGTTTATCTATTACTTTTACCCATCAACTCCTTTATTAAATGCATTTAAGGCTTGCAAAGCCATATTAAGGTGAACTTCCATAGCACCAAGTGCAATTAAAGAATTTGGTGATTTATCTTTTAGTAAATTCTCTTTTCTCTTTGATAACTCGTCAACTACCTTCTTAGTTGAAGCTTCCCAATTGTTTATTAAATCTTCAAATTCTCTTTTTTCGGGGCTTTCTATTTCTGCTAATTCATCAGAAAAATGAGAATCCTTTTGTGCTTTAAGCATCAAGTAACTTAATTTTTTATGACTTATTGCTTGAGGTAAATTGTTAGATTCACTCATTGCCTGTAGTTAATTTATAGTCAAAATCTAACTAATTAAGTGAATATTTGCTAGAGGGTAAACGGTTGTGATGACCGACCTGAAAATTACGTAATGATACTTGAACAAAAAATGGATTTATTAACCTTTAATTTTTCACTTATTAGTTTCTTGAAATAATCTCCACGCTCTTCATAATTTTTAAATTGATCAAAACTTGAGCATGAAGGTGAGAATAATAATGTTCCAACCGTATTATTTTGTAAATAATCAAAAACAAAATTTAAAAGCTCTTTTAGTTCTGAAAATTCAAAAATATTTTTTTTAAATCCTTCATTAATAAGCGCCATTTTTAGGACTTTTGAGCTTTCTCCAAAAAGAAAAACACATTTAACTTTTTTCTTTAAAACTTTTATCCACTCACTATATTCATTGCCTTTTAGTCTGCCCCCAGCAATGATTATTATTTGACCTTCAATTGAACTTATTCCCGCAATAGATGAGTCAAAATTTGTAGCTTTACTATCATTAATGATTTCCAGATCATTATTTTTATAAATTGTTTCCATCCTATGGGGTAATTGTTTGTAATTAGATAAAGATTCTTTAATCTTCTTGCCAGACAATCCAACTTTTCTTGCTGCAGCAATTACCAATAAAAGATTTTGAAGATTATGCATTCCTTTTAAAGAAAAATTTTCAAGTTTGAATAATTTCTTCCCTCTCTCAATAATGTATGCTTGATCATCTATCCAATAATCGCAATGGATAAAATTTGATTTATCGAAACTAGTTGTTATCCAAACCCCTCTTGATAGCGAACTGTAGTAATTTCTTAGGTTTTTATCGTCATAATTATAAATTCTAAAATCAGATTTTTCTAACAAGCTTTTTTTTATGTTGAAATAGTTTTCAAGTGTTTTATGTCTTTCAAGATGATCTTCTGTGAAGGTTGTCCATATTCCAATATTAGGTTTTACTTCTGGAGATATTTCTATTTGATAACTGCTTAATTCAGCTACAACCCAATCAATTTTTTCATGTTTTTTGGAGTGAGCATATTTACATAAAGGTGTACCAATATTTCCAGCAAAAGGAGCATATAATCCAGTATCGCAAAGTATATGGCTTAGTAGATGAGTAACAGTAGTCTTGCCATTGGTGCCAGTAATACCTATCCAATTTGTGTCTTTTAAAATTTCCCATGCAACATTAATTTCTCCAATTACTTTAATTCCCTTTTTTTTTAATTCAATAATAGTTACATGGTCATAAGGTATTGATGGACTTACAACAACAGATTCGATCTCTTTCACAAAAGGTTGAATTTCTTCAAATACAAATTCTTTATTTAGAGAAACTAGTGTATTAAGCTCTTCTAATTCTGTTTTTCTTTCTAAGAATTCTATCCCATCTTTACTTTCCCAAACAATTACTCTCTTATTGATGCTTCTTAAATACTTTGCAGCCCAAAATCCAGATTTACCTAATCCAATTACAAGATTAATATTTCTTCTACTTGAATGATTATCTATCATTAAATTTATAATTGCATTTATATTAATTGTGTTTAAGGGTTAATTCAATCATGAGATCTTTCTTTAGTATTTATAGTATTCGCCAAAGAAAAGTTAATTAATGGAAGATAATACTGCAAAATATTGGTTCTCTTGGTTTTATGAAAAGTGGGAGAAAAATGCTCCAGGTGAATTAATTGAAAAGGGTTTAACTCCGTCTCAGATTGCTGAGCGCTTTGTTAATGAAAACCATGATAGTTTTATTAAATTGTCAAAAAAAATTGATGAAAAAAATTATGATGCCCTAACAGAATTTATGAAACTCTCAGAGAGTGAATTACATATCTTGAAGTATTTTCTAAAGTTAGTAAAAATGAAAAATTTATAAGAAGTTATTAAGTATTTCAAGGCTTTTTTTCCATAAATTTTTTCTTTCTTTTTTATTCAGGGCAAAAGGAGAAGTAGGGGATAGTTTTGGATAACCTCTGAAATTAAATCTAGGACCATAATGATCACCTCCTCTCACCTCTGGTGAAGTAGCTGCAAAAAGTTGAGGCAAAGCTCCCATCTCAGCAGTTTGAAAAATAGGGCTAAATAATTCTAAGGAGAATGTTTCTAATGGACTTGGGTTAGGTTTTTGAGCAGTAAAGAGATTTGTTTTTGCAATACCTGGGTGAGCAGCTAAAGAAAGTATATTTTTGTCCCTTAAGTTCTCATTTAGTTCCAAAGCAAACATCACATTTGCCAATTTGCTATTGGAGTAAGATTCCCATTTGTTGTAATAGTTCTCAGCTTTCAGATTTTCCCAACCAACTTTTCCAAAAAATTGTGCTCCAGAAGTAACCGTCACTATTCTAGATTCTTCTTTTTTTTCAATAATTGGAAGTAACTTAAGTGTCAAAAGCATGTGAGCTAGATGATTAACTGCAAATTGTATTTCGTATCCCTGGGCACTGAGAGTTTTAGGCGGATGCATAATGCCTGCATTATTGATTAGTAAATCCAAATTTTCAAAATTATCAAATATTTTTGACTGAACTTCAACAATATTTTTTAAATCTGACAAATCTAATTCTAAAGGTGTAAATATTCCTAAAGGGTTAAGATCTTTAAGTTTTTTGATAGTTAGGTTTGATTTTTCAAGCGATCTACAAGCTATAACAACATGAGCATTTTTTTCGGCCAAGGCCTTCGCAGTGTAGTATCCAAGACCACTGTTCGCCCCAGTAATTAGCGCAGT
Source organism: uncultured Prochlorococcus sp. (assembly GCA_902544495.1). GTDB lineage: Bacteria > Cyanobacteriota > Cyanobacteriia > PCC-6307 > Cyanobiaceae > Prochlorococcus_A. Next base: position 28,546 of record CACCCI010000001.1, on the reverse strand, counting down.
TTTGCCTGTAAGGTTTGGAATATTAGATGTTCCCCAGTTAGAGATTTTAGGTCTTGAAATAGTGGCAGTCATTTAGTGATCCTGCAAATTGCTTTGGAATTTAACCAAAATTAATTACTGTTTCACTGTAAATACTGGAAGTCAGTATCGTGAGCTCTTTTTGAAGGTAGTATTTGATATTATTTTTCAATTGCATATTGCCATTCGTTATTTTGAGATAGACTTTTCTCTCTAAGTAACTGTAATTTCCTACTATTTATCTTAATAACTATCCCATTAGTTGGATACTTCGCAAATATTTTTTTCTCTAACCAATTTTTTATATAAATTTGGATTTCGCTTGTATGATTTGTGAAGTAACTGTCAGGGGTGCAGAAGCCACATTTTTTAAGATAGTTAAGGGTTTCGTATTGATTAAGTCTTCCATTAAGTATTTGGAAACAGCAAAAGCGGAGACTTTCTCCAATCCCTTTCTTATCATTGAGGTATTTTCTTGTAATTCTTTGGGAAATGCCGGCAACTTGGTTTGTAGCGTAAAGTTCACCTCTAATTTGAAAATCTCGTTTGATAGGAATACAATCGGGGACATTTTTAATTTGTTTAATTTTGCTTGAGACATCAAATCCTTTTTTTGTAATAGCTTTATTAAACTTGCCATCTACATATCTAATTGCAATAGCACAGCCATCAATTTTTGGTTGAATGCTTAATCTTGTTTTTGTTAATAAACTTTGCAAAAATTCTTTATAGTTTTCTTTGGCTAATTTTGGCAAAAGTTTATTATTTTTTTGATTAAAGAAGTCAGGTTCTGGATCAACAGGAATAAAGAGCTTTTCAAGTTGCTTAAATGCATCATCAGAAATTATGCCTTCACCTATTCTGTATTGTTCATCAAGATACTTAACATCTCTCACTAATAAATTATTCATAATAATTTTGATAAATATTTAAAAATCTTTTAGAAAAAATCATTTAAATAAAAATTTGAAAATTAAACTTAGATCTAAAAAGTAATTGACCACTAAATATCCTCCTACGCGGAGAGGGATTTAGGAGTATAAAATGTACTTATCAGGGGTTTAATTTAAATACTTCAATCAAACATATTTACTTAAAAGTAAAAAAGAAAATTTCAAGGATTAATTTGCAGGCAAATTTAAGAAATTTCTATCAATACAAAAAAAAATTTTTTAGAGTTATTCAAAAATGTCATTTTTATTAAAAGCTCAAAATACCTGGGAAAATTTTGCGAAAAACAAAATTAATGATTATGCAAAATTAAGAAATTTTGATTTTGGGCCAAATAATGAAAGTTCAGTTTCTAAATTATCGCCTTTCATAACTCATAGAATACTATCGGAATATGATCTAATCCATGATATTAAAAGCAAGTACAAAATCATAAATTCAACTAAATTTGTTGAAGAAATATTTTGGAGAGTTTACTGGAAAGGGTGGATGGAAAATAGACCTAAAGTTTGGAGAAATTTTATTTCAGAAAACAATCTCGATTTTGATTATGAGCTGTATGAAAGTGCAATTAATGGCAATACGGAATTAGATTTTTTTAATTCTTGGGTCCATGAACTAAAGCAGTACAACTATTTGCATAACCATACAAGAATGTGGTTTGCGAGTACTTGGATATTTAATTTAGGCCTCCCATGGCAATTGGGAGCAAAGTTTTTCTTTAAATATCTTCTTGATGGAGATGCCTCATCTAATCTCCTAAGCTGGAGATGGGTCGGAGGATTGCAAACCAAGGGAAAACAATATCTTTTTTCATCATCAAACCTCAGAAAGTTTTCAAATAATAGATTTAATGTAGAAAAAATAACTAATCAACAAATTTTTCTTGAAGAGTCTAATCAAATACCATTTGAAGATGAGATTTATAAAAATGATATGGATCCTAAATCAGATAATCTGATTATGTTTGAAAATGATCTGCACCTTGCAACTCTTAAAAATTTACTTCCAAGCTATAAGAAAGTATTTATTATCCTTTTAAAAAATGAACATAGACAAATTAAATTGTCTGAATCTGTTTTGAAATTTAAACAAGATTTGGTCTCAGAATTTGAAGAGCAATTTGATAATGTTGAACAGATTGATCCTTATTCACTGGAAAATACTTTTAAAAATACCAACGAAATAGACATTATTTATCCTGGGGTAGGAGAAAATTATGATTTCATAACTGAGTTTAAAAATTTACACCATAAAAAAGTTTTTAATCTTGTTAGGGATGAAGATTTATTTGCTTGGAAATTTGCTAAAAGAGGGTTTTTTAAATTTAAAGAAAATATTCCAAAAATAAATCAGAGAATATTAGAAAATTTTTCAAAAAATAATTATTAACTTAGTTGAATTCCTAATAAGAAAATAACCTTTTTGGTAACTAAGTATAAATACTTATTTAGGTGCGACTTTTGCTCTTTAATCCACGGTGGATACTGTAACTAGTTATTTTTACTTAAGGATAATTTTTTTATAGTGCTTTCAACAATTCTTACAAAGTCGTTTAGCAAAGATACTGCTTTATTAATTCTTAGAGTTATAACTGGAACTGTTCTTATTCATCACGGTTATGAGAAATTAGCAAATATAGAAAATTTCGCTGATGCTTTTGTAAGACCATTACACCTCCCATTCCCAATATTTTTATCATACATAGCAGCATTCTCAGAAATAGGTGGTAGTTGGTTGTTAATTATCGGCCTAGCCACAAGATTTGGAGCTTTGGCAATTGTTGGTACAATTTCTGTTGCTATATATCATGCTCTTGTTACCTCAGGTTTTAATATTTTCTTACTCGAGCTTTTACTTTTGTATTTCGCTTCAGCAACTTCAATTGCATTAACAGGACCAGGTAATTTCTCCTTAGATGAAGTCATTATAAGGATTTTGAAATCAGAAGATGAGGATGAAATTATACCTTCAGCCAAAGCAAAATCTTCCAACCAAGCTGAAGTTAAAGAAGAAACAAGTAAAGGTGGCTTATTTCAATTTTTGCAAGCGAACATACTATCAGATACTTCAAGCTAACTTTTTAGGATAAAGGTTATTAATTAGTTCTAACCTTTTTCGATAACTAGTTCTCTTCTCAAGTTTTATCTTAATTGTTGCTTCAGAAAGACTTATAAATAGCCCTATAGCTGTCACCCAAGATAAAAAAATAAAAGGGTTTTCTGGAATTTCTGAGAAATTCATATGAATAATACTTCTTTTTTAAAACTGACTGATCACTATACGTTTTTCAACCTAAGTATACAATTTAGAAATATTTAAGGATTAATTTCAACTTTTTCCCAATTCTTAATTTTTTCCCAAAGATATCGTTTATGAACAGGCTTTTCTAATTTCAGAAGATCTACTGAATCGATTTCAAAATTTAGGACTACAAAATTTTCTGACTTGGGTAGATTGGATAATATTTCATAATTAGATTGGACTTTTGGATTTATTTTCTTTCCAGGAGATCCCCAAAACCAAGAAGATTTTGATTTTTCTGATAATAAATCCCAATAATTTGTGTTATCACTTAATTCATGTATTTTTCCTTTGAATCTATATTGTGATTTGGTTTTCAAAAAGAACCATAATATTTCTGCATTAGGGTTAGATGTTAAATGGCCAATTTTTTCACTTCTTCTATCTGTAAAAATAATCATTGAACTATCTTTATTCCATCCTCTGAAAACAACTGTTCTTAATCTTGGCTCATTTTCTTTGCTGACAGTTGCAAGCTGTATCCATCTATTGGAGGGTGATTTGCCCTCTTTTTTTCTAGAAGATTTTAAATCTTGCCTCCAACTGGGTAAGTTGCTTTCAGGCATTTAATTTAGGCAATATAAGACCACTTTTCTTTTTGTATTCTTCGAACGAATCATATTTTGAGAGCGATTTATCTTTTTTTATCATTCTTGGTAGAAAAACTATAGAGAAAAATATTGTAAGAATTACTAATGGTATGAAACTCATTGAAAGTATGGCAAATGATAGATAAATTAGTATTTCTCCTAGATAATTTGTATTCCTTATATTTTTGAAAAATCCTTCTTTAATTAGATCTTTTTTTAATTTAAGAGAAAAATATTTTTGGGCATCACTTGCAAAGTGTAGAAACACACCAATTATGTTTATAGAAACAGATGCAGCTATTACGATATTTGGAACAGATTTCTGAGATGAGATAAGAATGTAGGGAGCTACCCAATAACTTCCAAGGAAAATAAAACCAGTAACTGAAGTTAAAAAATTGATTTTTTCTTTAAAATAAGGATCTGGGAATATCTTTTCTTTTAGAAGCCAAAGTAATCCATAAGTACCATGCAGAGCTAAATAAACGTAGGGAGCGATCGTAAAATTATCAAAAAATATCATGAGACCTACCACTACAAATGCAGTGAGGCCTTTATGAAGATTAATTATTTGATTAAGTTTCATCTTTTTTAATAATCTAAAAAATGAAATTATTTTCTGTGGATATAACCTAAGTCATCAAAAGTTTTAATGGGCGATACTGGATTCGAACCAGTGGCCACTACCGTGTCGAGGTAGTGCTCTACCACTGAGCTAATCGCCCAAATTGAGGAATTTTTAATCCCCCTTATAAGAAAATAGCAGGTTGCGTTTCATTTTCTAATTAATTTAACTTTCCATCTTTGTCTTTTGGTTATTTCTAAATTCAGAATTTCTATAAATCCTTTATTTTCAAGTTCTAGTTTGTCGCCAATTTTTAGATTAATTGTTGGCTTATTAACTTTGCTTCCATTTAATTTGAGCATTCCATTTTCTATCCTTTCAATGATTTTGGTTCGTGATACCCTAAAGCCAGCTGAAGCTATAGCATCTAATCTTGTTGAAGCTTCTACTGTATTGACAAGTTTTTTTGATCTTCCAGAAGGTATTTGTAATTCATCTATACCTACTACATTAACTTTTACTTTTACGTCTCTTAAATAAAAAATATTTTCATCTAGATGCTTTATATCTGAATTATCAACTATCCCTTGTGCTCCCCTATCGCCAATAGTCCATATATCTCCAACTTTTATTTGATTAACCCCATTTTCAATTAAGAGGGATCTAAAGTCGTCTTGTGTAGCATTATCAAATAAAAAATTTCCATTGATTTTTATTCCTTTTGCTGGAAAATTACTTTTTAGCGTATCGTCTTCAGGAATATTATCTCCTCTAAAACAAGCTATCCTAGATCTTTGAGAAGACGGGAATCCTCCATAAATAAAAAATTTGAAATCATTTAAATTTTCAAAATCTTTTAAAATCTCTTCGCAGACATAAGTTGAATTAAACCCGGTCCAATAAGTTTCCCAGTGTTTGTAAGCTAAGTTAGCAATATTTATTAATTCCTCAGTTTCTTTTTTGTAGTTTGAATTTATTAAGATCTCTTTTAAGTCAATCATTTAACCTTCTAAAAAAATTATATCTTTTGCTTCTGATTGTTTTATCAAAGCCCATGGTAATTCAGCTCCAATTTGATTTTCAAGTAGAACAAGCCATTTACCCTCTTTATTAAAATTAATGATCGATCTTAACTCTTTATTTCTATTAATGTTGATACTTGCAGAAGAAACAATGCTTCCTAAATATCCTGAACCCATTCCTAAAAGACCTCCAATTAATGATTCCCCGAGGTTATTTAAACCAAGAAAGCTGAAGGTAGATAAATTTGTCATATTAGAAAAAGCTATTCCAGCTATAAACCCAAATGGCATTAGCCATCTACTCATATCTTGTTGTCTGATCTTTCTATCAAGTTTAGGATTTAAGATTCTTATATCTTCAAAATTTTGAGATTTGAATAAGATATTTGCTTTCGCATTGAGCAATTCTGTTTCGTCTGATGATATTTTCTCACTTATTGGTGGGATCAAAATAGCTTCCGAGAGCATTACTGATTTTTCTTTGAAAACATCAAATAGCTTGATACATTTATCAATGTCTTCAAATATCACAATACTTTTAGTCAAATTTCAATCCTCAAATGTTTGTGTGTTATTCAAATTAATAAAATAAGATACATACACTATAGATTAAGTTAAAGTAAAAGATTAAAGAACCAATCTTAAATGACAAAAGTTCTCATTACAGATCCAATTGATCAAACAGGAATCGATATTCTTTCTCAAGTTGCTCAGGTTGATCAGAAGATAGGAATCTCAGACTCTGAGTTAGCTTCCATTATTAAAGATTATGATGCTTTAATGATTCGCTCTGGCACTCAAGTGACTGAAGAGATTATTAACTCTTCAAGTAAACTGAGAATCATTGGGAGAGCAGGAGTTGGAGTCGATAATGTAGATGTTAAGGCTGCTACGCAAAAAGGAGTTCTTGTTGTTAATTCTCCAGGGGGTAACACAATAGCTGCGGCTGAACATACTATAGCTATGATGTTGGCCTTATCTAGACATATTCCAGTTGCTAATAGTAGTACTTTATTAGGTAAATGGGAAAGAAAGAAATTTGTGGGGAATGAGCTTTATAAGAAAAAATTAGGAGTAGTAGGTTTAGGAAAAATTGGTGCTCATGTAGCGAAGGTTGCTAATGCATTGGGAATGGAAGTTTACGGATATGATCCCTTCGTTTCAAATGAAAGAGCTCAACAAATACAAGTTAAATTATCTGAACTAGAGGATTTATTCCGACAATCTGATTATGTAACTTTGCATTTGCCTCGCACACCAGAGACAGAGAATTTAGTGAATATGGATGTGCTTAAAAGCATGAAAAGTAGCGCAAAATTAATTAATTGTGCTCGAGGAGGCTTGATTGACGAAGAAGCACTATCAGAAGCTTTAAATAAATCAATGATTGGAGGTGCTGCAATAGATGTCTTTTCTAAAGAACCTTTGGAATCTAATTCGCCTCTTTTGAAGGTTGAAAAGAATCTTATTCTTACCCCTCACTTAGGAGCATCTACTCGGGAAGCACAAGAAAATGTAGCTGTTGATGTTGCGGAACAAATCAGAGATGTCTTGCTTGGTTTATCTGCTAGAACTGCAGTAAATATACCAGGTTTGAGCCCTGATATTATGGATAGCCTAAAACCTCATTTGCAGTTGGCAGAAACAATGGGTCTACTTATAAGTCAGCTTTCAGGTGGACAGATTCAAAAACTAGAAGTAAAGCTTCAAGGCGAATTTGTTCAACATCCTTCCCAGCCATTAATAATAGCTAGTCTAAAAGGGCTTTTAAGTAAAGCTTTGGGAGATAGGATTAATTATGTGAATGCCTCTCTAGAAGCAGATTCCAGAGGCATTACAGTTATCGAAAGTAAAGATGAGGCAAGACCTGAATTTGCTAGCGGGTCGCTTCAATTGACCACTTATGGAGATAATGGAGACCATAGCGTAGCAGGAAGCATCTTTGCTGATGGGGAATTAAGAATTATTAGTATTGATCAATATCCTGTTAATGTATCGCCAAGTAGATACATGCTGGTTACTAGGCATAGGGACATGCCTGGTATTATCGGTAAGCTTGGTTCTTTATTGGGTAGCAATAATGTAAATATTGCCTCAATGCAAGTTGGGCGCAAAATTGTTAGAGGAGAAGCTGTTATGGTTCTAAGTATTGATGATCCGATTCCTAATAAGTTGCTCGACACCATTATTGAAGTAGAAGGAATTACCAACGCTAATCCAGTTACTCTTTAGAGATGCCTACTCTTTAGTAATGGCAAATAAAAAGTAATGGCAAATAAAAATTGGTATAAACTAACTTTTCCGATAGATGGTGATTCAGAAGAAATTATTATTTGGAAATTAAATGAGCTGGGAATATTTAGTTTTTCATTTGAATATTTAATCAAAAATGAAAATAAAAAAGAGGTTAATATATGGCTTCCAGTCGATGATTGGGGCGAGAGTTCTAGGTATGGTTTTGAAAAAATAATTAGCAAACTTCTAAACATTAATGCTCCTGAGAATCAATTTTTTGACTGGAGCATTATTAAAGAGGAGGATTGGTTGACAAGCTGGAAGAAATATTGGGCGCCTGAATTAGTAGGAAATCATTTTTTAATATTGCCTTGTTGGATAAATCTAAATGAAAAATTTAAAAATAAAAAAATAATAAAAATAGATCCTGGAGCAGCTTTTGGTACAGGTAGTCACCCTTCGACTTATCTTTGCTTGGAAAAAATGGAGAATATTTTATTTTCTGATAAAAAGATATTAGATATTGGGAGTGGTAGTGGGATTTTGAGTGTCGCCGCAAGATTACTCGGCGCTAAAGAGGTGTGTGCAGTAGATAATGATTATTTAGCTATAAATTCAACTAAATCTAATTTTAAACTTAATTTTGGTAATTTAAACAACTTAAATTCATATTTGGGATCTTTTGATGAGGTATTTTTAAAAAATCAATTCAAACAATTTGATTTTGTTTTATGTAATATTCTTGCTGAAGTAATAAAAGGAATGATTCCAAATATTTCTAAGTGCTTGAGAAACAATGGGGAAGTCATTTTCAGTGGAATTCTGAATTCGCAAAAGGATGAAATTATAAAAATATTAATTCAGAATGACTTGAAATTATTGGATGTATCAACTAGAAAAGATTGGGCATGCATTTCTGCGCAAAAAATCAGCAATCCAACCTAACTATAAGTTTTTCTTATAGATACTCTTTCATACATTTTATTGTGTCATTTTTTACTTCAAAATCCCACATATCGACCTAATCGATGTTAAAAATGTATGAGATAGGTATTAATTACCAACAATTTTTTTTTTAAATGGCTTCTTACAAAGTTACACTCATCAGCGAAGGTGAAGGTCTCAATTCAACTATTGAAGTACCTGATGACCAATACATCCTCGATGCGGCTGAAGAACAAGGTATTGACCTTCCTTATTCCTGCAGAGCTGGAGCATGTTCAACATGTGCTGGAAAAGTTACTTCAGGTAGTGTTGACCAATCAGATCAAAGCTTCTTGGATGACGATCAACTAGAAGCTGGTTTTGTTCTTACTTGTGTTGCTTACCCAACATCTGACGTAACGATTACAACTCATGCTGAAGAAGAATTGTACTAATTATAAAAATTTAACTGTTCTAAGTTGATTATTAATTATTTATCTGCCACCCTCTATAGAGGTGGCTTTTTTTTGTAAATGGATAAATTTGAATTTTTTAAGTCTGGCAGTGTTAAATCAAGTTATGGAGGTCAGTACAGCTATAAAGTAATTGGACCATGTTGCAGACTTTATGATAGGGAAGAGTTACCTTGGCCCTGCTCAAGGCTTGCTTGGAGAAGTAAGGAGCCTAGTTGGAGAAGAATAGGGTCTAGGTTTGTTGCTGATATGGCTTCAAGAAAATGCCCATCTTACTCGGTTCAAATTTTGGAGCCTGGATCAAAACCTGTTGAAACAGTTATAACTCTTTTTTCAAAGAAATTTTCTTCCGAAATACAAGAATGGTGGTATAGCAAAAAACCAGGCTCAAAAGAGCCTGGTAATATCCTCCCTTCTGAAATTAGTTAGCTTTAAATATTATGCTTTTGGCTTTGGAGGCATGTAACCTTTCAAGCCGGTGCATTCAAGACTATCAATTGTATTTACTCCAGTTTGTGAGTTAGTTCCACTAGCTCTTTCACATAATGATTTTCTCTGAGAAAGATCAAGATTTGCATCAGTAAAGTCAGCTCCTTCAATAATTGCTCCATCAAAAACACTTTTCATTAGCTCACCATTAGTAAGATTTGCATCAGTAAAGTCAGCATTATCAAATCGTGTTGCATATGCAATGAGGTCTGTCATATTGGCTCCTTTAAAACTAGAGTTTTTTGCTGTAGTTACACTCATATATGCGCCTTGAAGATTAGCTTCTCCTAAATCTTGATTAGATAAATCATATTTAACATATTCAGTATTATGAAGGTCGGCACCGTGAAGATCATCTTTTAGAACGTCAACTGATGAAGGATCACTAGGATAGAGTGCCTTTGCAGAGATTGGATTAATAAGTAAACCAATAATTAATGGAAGAAAAATAAATAGTCTTTTGCAAGACTTATGTAGTGATGAAAAAATAGAGACCATTTCGATCGACATCAAATAGAAAAACCTTAGTCTATTATTTCATGGGTTGGTCATTTACAACGCTCCTGCTAACGAACTGTTGCAGTTTATTTTATTTTTGAAGTAAGAAAATCTTTGGCAAGATGAGTATTTGGAAAAACTTTTTGTGCCTCTTTAAGCAAATCGCTTGGTGTAATTGAATTTTTATTAGTATATCTTGGACTAAAATGAGTAATAATTAATTTTTTTGTATTAGATAATAATGCTGTTTTGGCAGCCATGATTGTTGTTGAATGTAATTTTTCATAGGCCATGCTCTCATCTTCCTTAGAAAATGTTGATTCATGTACGAGTAAATCGGCATTTTTTGATAGTGAAACAGCTGATTCGCAAAAGACTGTATCTGTGCAATAAACAAAACTTTCTCCCTCTCTGGGAGGTCCACAGAATTCTTTTCCATCAAATGTCCTCCCATCTGCTAAGACAACTTTTTTACCTTGTTGCAGTTCTGAATAAATTGGTCCAGGTGCTATTTTTAGAGACTCTGCTTTTTTGATATTAAATATACCTGGCTTATCTTTTTCACTCACCCTATAACCATAAGCAGGTATTTTATGTTTAAGACATGCGCAATTTACTTGTATTTTGTTGTTTTCAAATAAAATTTTATTTTTTGATGCAAAATTTTCAACTTCCACAAAATGCAATGGAAATGACAATTTACAAAAACTACTTTTAAGTGCTGAATTAATAAAACTTCGCAACTCTGAAGGACCGTAAATTTCAATACCCTTACTATTACCCGATAAACCTAAGGTAGCCAAAAGTCCAGGCAATCCATAAATATGATCCCCATGCATATGCGTAATAAATATTTTCTTGATTTGTGAAGATTTAATATTGCTTTTCATTATTTGATGTTGCGTTCCCTCTCCACAATCAAAAAGCCAAATATCTGATGACTGTGATAATTTTAGTGCTAGGGCAGAAACATTTCTCGTTAAGGATGGAACTCCTGAGCTTGTTCCTAAGAAAGTGATATTCACTTTTTTATGGTATTTTTATTGTTATATCTGGATTAAATTTAGACTTTTAGTCAAACTTAGGCAAATTAAGCATTTGTTTTTAAACAAAGTGATACTTAAATTTAAAAATAACTATGGTAAATGTTGCCTGATAAGTTTTTTATTTATTTGTGTTTTTCAAAGTCAAAGTGTTTTTGCATCGAGAGAGCCAATAATTAGAGTTTTGATATCAAAAAATAACAATTTAAGGATCAGATCAGATAGATCAATTCCTTTAAGCATAGAGGGGGAATTTTTTTCAAGTAAAAAAATAAAAGGTTTAACTTTAAAAAATGAGAACGATAGAAAAATTTTATATTTTGATAAAAATAAACAAAAAAAATATGACTTAAAAAGTAATCAACAATTTCAAGTTAGTTCTTCTGATAAAAGAGGTATATGGGTAGGTCGGAAGAGATTTTCTGGTAAGCTTAATCTCTTTGTACTTGACTCTGAAATATTGGTGGTAAATGTTTTAGGGATAGAAAAATATCTAACTAGTGTAGTTGGTTCAGAGATGCCAACAAAGTGGCCTATTGAAGCATTAAAGGCACAAGCAATTGCCTCTAGAACTTATGCTTTAAAGCAAAACGGAAATAATTTATTTGATATAGATTCAACCCAGAAAAATCAAGTCTATAATGGCTTGGAGTCAAGAACTTATAAAACTATCAGAGCCGTTAAAAGCACAAGATCTTTGGTTTTAACGTATAAAAATAAATTAATTAATGCTTTGTTTCATAGCAGTTCAGGTGGAATGACAGAAAATAGTCAAGATGTTTGGAAGAATGAATATCCATATTTATCAAGTGTGAAAGATTTTGATAAAAATAATCCAAAATTTAAATGGCAAAAAAAAATTTCGAGTAATGAATTATTAAATTTATTTCCCAATATTGGAGGTTTAAAAAATATAGAGATTCTAGATATTACTAATACCGGGAGAGTAAAAAATGTAAAACTTATTGGGGCTTATGGTTCTGACCAAATGTCCGGGGTAGCATTAAGAAAAAGATTGGGACTCAACAGTAATTTTGTAAGATTTAAATTTTTTCAAGAAGAAATAAACAATAATATTCCCCTAAAGAAAGGTTTGATAGTTTTTGGACAGGGAGCAGGTCATGGAGTAGGAATGAGTCAATGGGGTGCTAAATATCTGGCGTCTAAAGGCCAAAAAGCTGAAAGAATATTAAAGTATTTTTATAGGGGAGTACAAATTAAACCTTTTAAAAAGGATTACCTATAGAAGTTATTTAGCATTAAGGACCAATTTGGGATTTATATAAGACTGATCTCTACTTAAGAAGCCAATACCAAGCAGTGTGTGTTTTTTATCTATTACTTTTAAAGGTTTTTTATAATCAAAAGAATTGCGTTCCTTGAAGTAATTAATATCAACTTTAATTGCTCTTCCTGTTTGCCAAAAATTGATTTGTTCTTCATTCCTTAAGACAAATGATGTAATGTGATTTAAAGCAGAAATTGTTGGGATAATAAAATTTGTTGAGTTTTTTTTACCTTTTTCGATATCAGATATTTTTATGGAGTTTTGTTCATCAAAGCCACAAGCGGAAATTCTTTTTAGTTGTAGAAGGCAACCTTCGGAATTAAGAATTTCTCCTAGATCTCTTGCAATTGCTCTTATATATGTGCCAGCTGAACATTGGATTTTTATTTCTATGATTCCATTTAATTGGTCCCATTTCATTAAAGTAAGTTCGTCTATTTTTACTTCTCTTGGTGCTAATTCAAAATTTTCATTCCTAAAAGATCTTTTATAAGCTCTCTCACCATTGACATGCACACTAGATACTTTCGGCGGAATTTGTTTAATAATACCTCTAAATTTATTTAAGTATTGATCTAATTTTTCATCGCTAATTTTAGGCCAACTTTTTTGATTAATTATTTCCCCGTGAATGTCATCCGTGTCAGTTCTTATCCCTAATTGAATTTGTCCTATGTAAGTTTTACCCTGAGGAAGATATTGAATAAATCTTGTTGCATTGCCTATCGCGATTGGTAATGTTCCTGTAACTTCGGGGTCAAGAGTTCCTGTATGCCCGACCTTCTTTGTTTTTAGTAACTTTCTTATTTGTTTAACACAATCATGAGAGGTACATCCTTTATCTTTATAAATTACTAAAAATCCATCTTTAGTTTCCATTTTTAATATTAAGAATACTTTGAGAAAGATTTATAACCATTCTATGATTTTGGTATTGGAAATTTAGATTAAGAAATTGGAAAATAATAATTTTATTTTAAAAGAGTTTCTAGACAATGCTTTTAATTTGAAATCACATTTAATGGAATTCTTATCTATTAAAGAATGTGATTTAGAAGGATTCCTTGAAAATGCAAAAATGAATTTGGCAAATTCACATCCTGGAGATGCTTTGAATGATGTTTCAGATTTTTATACCGAGATTGTAGGAGATAGGCATATAGCTGATTTAGCTGCTTGGCATATCGCAAGTAGGGACTACATCGCTGATACTTTGAAACTTCAGCAGAGATTTTCTAGAGATTTAGTTTTGGATTTTGGAGGAGGTATTGGTACGCATGCCTTAGCTAACGCTATGTCTTCAAAAGTTGAACATGTTTTTTTTGTAGATATTAATCAAAGGAATAGAAATTTTGTTGAATACAGGGCTAATAAATTAGGAGTCGAAAAAAAACTTACTTTCTGCAAGACAATTCAAGATACAAAAATATTCAAATTTGATACGATAGTTTGCCTTGATGTTTTGGAACATCTTGCAGATCCAACTTCTCAAATTAATAATTTCAAAGAAATTATGGATAGTAATTCTATTGCGCTATTTAATTGGTACTTTTACAAAGGAGATAAGAATGAATATCCGTTTCATACCGATGATAGTCAAATTGTTGAAAAGTTTTTTGAAACTCTTCAATCAAATTTTTTAGAAGTATTTCATCCTATTCTTATAACTACAAGAGCTTATAAAAAAATTAGATAACTATATTAACTCTTTTTCTATTTCTTAAGTTTCGTTTAATACTCTCGAAACTTACTGTTCCTTCTTTGAGTGCAAAAAGGGTGTCATCTTTACCTTTTCCGACATTTATCCCAGGTAAAAAGGATGTACCTCTTTGGCGAATTAAAATGGATCCAGCAGTTACTTTTTCTCCACCATAAGCTTTAACACCCAATCTTTTGGAATTTGAATCTCTTCCGTTTCTAGTAGAACCTGTTCCTTTTTTATGTGCCATTAGAAATGTTTAATTTGTAGATTTTTCGGATTTTGGTTTAGTTTCCTTTTTAATAGTTTCTTCCTTTTTGGAAGAAGATTTAGGAGAACTCTTACCTATTTTAATAGATTTTACCATAACTCTTGTAAGTTCTTGTCTATGGCCCATTTTTCTTCTTGTCTTTTTTTTTGGACGCATTTTGTATACAAGAATCTTCTTATCTCTTTTATGGGAGACTACTTCTAATTCAATTTTTGCATCTTTAATGTAAGGTTTCCCAACAGTGATAGAGTCTTTATCTTTTAAAAGTAAAACTTTTTCTAGTGTTATCTTATCTTTCTCTTTTGCATTTAATCTGTCTATGTCATAGTATCTGTCGACTTCGAAACAAAATTGTTGACCCGAAGTTTCTGCTATCGCGAACAGTTCATTACTTTTTGAAGAATTGTTTGAGGATTTTTTAGAATTTGTCATATCTTAGAGACGCTATCAGGCTCAAATTAATAATTTGATTAAACCAAATAAGCAATCATAATGGTTTGTTTATTTTCTTATTTTGTAGTGTAATAAGTCAAGGGTTGTTTAAATCTTTTATATCAATGCAGGAATTATAACAATGGCAGCAAGAAAAACATACATTTTAAAACTCTATGTCGCTGGAAATACTCCTAATTCAATGAGAGCTTTAAATACTTTAAGAGAAATTCTTGAAAATGAATTCAAAGGAGTTTATGCTTTGAAGGTTATTGATGTACTTAAGCAACCACAACTTGCAGAAGAAGATAAGATTTTAGCTACCCCAACCTTAGCTAAAATTTTACCGCCACCAGTGAGAAAAATAATAGGTGATCTTTCAGATAGAGAGAAAGTTCTAATTGGTTTAGATCTACTTTTTGATGAATTAACTGAAACTGAATATAGTGGAGATAAATAATATATTTAAAACTTTTATAATTAAAGATAAATTCAAAATTTATTTTACATTTGTTTAATAAGCACAAAACTATGAATGATAAGAAATTTGGCAAATCAAATAAAATGCAAGTACAAAAATTACCAACAGGAATAGAAGGTTTTGATGATGTTTGTAGGGGTGGATTGCCAGTATCTCGAAGTACACTAGTTAGCGGTACTTCAGGAACTGGTAAAACTGTTTTTTCACTGCAATATCTACACCATGGAATTTGTAATTTTGACGAACCTGGAATCTTTGTAACATTTGAGGAATCACCCCTAGATATTATTAGAAATGCCGCGAGTTTTGGTTGGGATTTACAAGAATTAATTGATCAAAATAAGCTTTTTATTTTGGATGCTTCTCCTGACCCTGATGGTCAGGATGTTGCGGGTAACTTTGACTTGTCTGGTCTTATTGAGAGAATTAGTTATGCGATTAGAAAATATAAAGCTAAAAGAGTTGCAATTGATTCAATAACTGCGGTCTTTCAACAATATGATGCTATTTACGTTGTTAGAAGAGAAATATTTAGACTGATAGCAAGATTAAAAGAAATTGGTGTGACAACCGTTATGACTACAGAAAGGGTTGATGATTACGGACCAATTGCTAGATATGGAGTAGAGGAATTTGTATCTGATAATGTTGTCTTGTTAAGAAATGTTCTTGAGTCAGAGAAGAGGAGAAGAACTCTAGAAGTTTTGAAGTTAAGAGGTACAGTACATATGAAAGGTGAATATCCATTTACTATGGGAATGGATGGAATAAGTGTGTTTGCACTTGGAGCAATGAGATTAACTCAGAGATCCTCAAATATTAGGATAAGCTCTGGAGTTAAAGATCTTGATGATATGTGTGGTGGAGGATATTTTCAAGATTCCATTATTCTCGCCACTGGAGCTACTGGTACAGGCAAAACAATGCTTGTATCAAAATTTGTTGAAGATGCATATAACAATAATGAAAGAGCAATACTTTTTGCATATGAAGAATCTAGGGCTCAATTACTAAGGAATGCTACTAGCTGGGGAATAGATTTTGAAAAAATGGAAAGTGATGGTTTATTGAAAATTATTTGTGCATATCCTGAATCAACTGGTCTAGAAGATCACTTGCAAATTATAAAAACGCAAATTAATCAATTTAAACCAAAAAGAATGGCAATTGATTCTCTCTCTGCATTAGCTAGAGGTGTGAGTTTAAATGCATTTAGACAGTTTGTAATTGCCGTTA
This sequence comes from uncultured Prochlorococcus sp., assembly GCA_902544495.1. Lineage (GTDB taxonomy): Bacteria > Cyanobacteriota > Cyanobacteriia > PCC-6307 > Cyanobiaceae > Prochlorococcus_A. The sequence continues at coordinate 12,027 of CACCCI010000001.1, read as the reverse complement.
CTGGTTATACAAAACAAGAGGAGATAGCAGGCTTTTTTACCAATACTGCAGAAGAATTTATGGGGAGTCATTCTATAACTGATTCTCATATCTCAACAATTACAGATACAATTTTGTTGCTTCAATATGTAGAAATAAAAGGTGAGATGGCACGAGCTTTAAATGTTTTTAAAATGAGGGGATCTTGGCATGATAAACGAATAAGGGAATTTATCATTACCAATAGTGGCCCAGAAATAAAAGATTCTTTTTCAAATTTTGAACAAATATTTAGTGGTGCCCCTCACAGAGTTGTGCCTGATCAGAATGTACAAAATGTTTTTAGAGGATTAGATGATAGTTAGATAATACTTAGATAATTTCTTTAATTTCAGAACCTGAAAAGGAATCTGAACTATTGATTGCTTTTGTCAGTAATTCATCTTTATCGGATTGTGCTAGGGCCAAATCAAACCAGAAAGTTGTTCCTACTCCTAATTCACTAGCCATACGAATTTCTCCACCGTGTTTTTCAATTATTCCTCGCACTATTGATAAACCTAAACCTGTACCCTGCTCAGTATGAACAGAATTCTCTACTCTATAAAAACGATCAAATATCTTTTCTTGATCAGCTTGAGATATTCCTGAGCCAGTATCAGCAATTTCTATTCTTACTTTTGGTAGTGGTGAAACTAATTCACATTGAGGGGCTTCATTATTTTTAATACTGGGAGGGAAGGCAGGACAGGAATCTGGCCAAGTGTAAGCTCTTATAGTTAGAGAGCTGTTTTTTGGACTAAATTTCAATCCATTACCCAGTAAATTATCAAAAACCTGTAAAAGCAAATCAAAATTTCCAAGAATCGGAGGAATAGTTTCCTCTATATCATGAGCTAATGAAACATTTTTTTCTGTAGCATTAAGTCTATAATTTCTTAGAGTCTGTTCTATTGCTGGTTTAATGTCCATTTGCTCTAGCTGAACAATTTTCCCAGACTCTAATCTTGATAAATCTAATACATCATTTACTAGTCTGGTTAACCTATCAGTCTCTGAATTTGCAATACCTAAAAACTCTATTTGTTCTTCATCCGAAAGCTGATCTTTTAAATCGTGTAAGGTCTCAACATAGCTTTTTATATTAAAAAGTGGTGTCCTTAATTCATGAGAAACGTTACTAATAAATCTATTTTGGGCTGCATTAAGTTCAACTTCTCTAGTTAAATCTTGGATTGTAACCGCAATTCCTTTTAATTCAACTTTATTTGTATCTAAAACTGATTGCAAGACAATTCTTAAGGTTCTTGCTGGTTCTCCTAAACTGAACCTTAAATCGTCCTTCTCCTTTTCCCTATTTAAGATGGATTCTATATTGGTATGTAAATCGTTAGATAAAATTTCAGGGATTTCATTTAGAAAATGTTTACCCTCTAGAAATCTTCCTTCCCAACGAAATAGCCTCTTTGCTGTTGGGTTTGTAAGTACTATCTTTCCTTGAGAATCCAATAATATGGCACCATCAGCCATTGTAGCTATTAGGGATTGCTGTTTAATTTGTGCCGCTTTTAATTCTTCTATATTAGCTTCGTCATAATTTTCTAACTGGGTGGCCATTCGATTAAATCCATTTAAGAGTTCTCCTAGATCACCTGTCATAGGTAAAGAAATTCTGGATTTAAAATTTCCTTTTGAAATTTCTCTAACACCTCTTACTAACTCTCTGACGGGTCTTGTAATAGTTAAGGCATTAAATACAGCACCAAGTATTACTAAAACCCAAATTGAGATAAAAACTGCAATGGTGACTTCTCTAGTTAAGGCAGCACTGGCTAGTGCTTTTTTATTAGGAGTGACTCCCAAGGCTAAAGTTCCAAGATATTTGCCTTTCCACAACATTGGTACAAACACATCTGTTACTTGACCTTGAGGTGTCGCATGCTGCCTAACCAATGGAAACTGTGGTCTCTTTTTTAATTCTGAGGGTAGTTTTAATCTTCTGGTAAGCTGAAACTGACTATCTGAGCTTGTCGGGGTTGCACTAATCGGTATTCCAAGTTGAACAATATCTTCAGCATCAGTAAAAAATATATAACGTAGGTTTCGACTTGATCTCCAGAACTTTTCGGCTACATTTGAAATTTCTTTTTTTTGGTTATTAGCGACTAATTCTGTAACATTCCCAGATAACAATAAGCCAAGATCTCGAGCATATCTAGTATCATTCATCCCTGCATCTCTTTGAATACTATTTAGTGCAAAAAAGGTTATTCCTGTCATTAGGAGGCTCACGACAAGAGTTGCTATAGCTAACAACTTGGTTCTTAAACTGAACCCACTCCACCAAGAGAGGAGTCCTTTAATCCAATAGTTATTATTCATATCTTCATTATCAGTGATATTATATTTTTTACTTTCTCGATTATTGGAATCCACCATAAGCTTAATTCTCCTCAGAAAAGTTTTTTCTGACTTGATGACCAATGTCTTTTCTAAAGTAAATACCCTCAAAATGAATTTCTTTTAAATTCTTGTATACTTTTTCAAAAACCATATCGAAATCTTTATCTTGACAGACAATACTTAAAACTCTTCCTCCATCAGTTAATAATTTCCCATTTTCACTTAAGGAAGTGCCTGAGTCGAAAATTTGGCAATCATTTGAGTCTAATTTACCTATATTTATTTGAAATCCAGTTTTATATTCGTGAGGATAACCATTGGAGGTCGCTATTACACAACCACTAACTTTATCAGAAGTATTAATTTTTTCATCACCAGTTAAATTACCCATTGAGCATTTTTCTAAAAGAATTACAAAATTTTGATCCATCAAGGGCATTATCGTTTGACATTCTGGATCGCCAAATCTGCAATTGTATTCTATAACTTTGGGCCCAGATTTTGTGATCATTAACCCAAAATAAATTACGCCTTTATAGTCAATATTTCTTTTATTTAGCTCATTTATTGTAGGTTCGATTATCTCTTTTATGATTCTATCAAGGTAATCTTCTGTTAATAATGGAGCAGGAGAATAAGCGCCCATACCTCCTGTATTTGGGCCTTTATCTTTCTCGTTAAGTCGTTTGTGATCTTGAGCGGTTGGAAGTAGTATATATTTCTCTCCATCGCATAAAGCAAAAACTGAAACTTCTGGCCCTTGAATTTTTTCTTCTAGAACAACAACATTCCCAGAGTTGCCAAATCTACCGTTAAAAATTGATTCTGCTGCTTTAAAGCATTCATCTTTTGAATTAGGAATAAAAACACCTTTACCTGAAGCTAGACCATCAGCTTTTACTACCAGTGGAATTGATGATGAATTGATAATTTTTTTTGCTTGTTCTAGAGAATTGACTTTCCAAAATTGTGAAGTTGGAATATTTGCATATTGCATAAATTCCTTGGCCCAAGATTTACTAAATTCTAATTTTGCTCCATCTTTATTAGGACCAAATACTTTAAAATTTTTCTTGCGAAGAAAATCAGCTAATCCATTTGCTAGAGGTATTTCAGGTCCTATTACAACTAAATCTATCTTCAGAAAATCAAGCTTTTCAACTAGTTCATTTTTATAATTAATGTCAATTTTTATTCTTTCACATTTATTTATTCGTTCTGAACCAGCGTTACCAGGTATTAAATAAACTTTTTTAACTAATTCATTTTTTTGAATAGCCCAAGCCAAAGAGTTTTCTCTCCCGCCATTTCCAATTATTAGGATATTTTCTAATCTTATATGGCTACTAGAACCAGCTGAATGAATTCCCATATATTTGTTTTTTTAGTGTTATGAGGTTTCGATGAATAATCAGTTAAAATGAAATTAACTATTTCATAAAAGTTGATCTCTAATAGATATGTTAATTACAAATCATGCTTTTAGTAATCAAATGAGGTCCTAAATCAATGAATAATAAATGTGAATTGATTTATGAAGGTAAAGCAAAAAAGGTATTTTCTCATGAAGATGTAGATAAAGTAATAATTGAATTTAAAGATGATGCTACAGCTTTTAATTCTTTGAAAAAAGCTAGGTTTAAAGGGAAAGGCAAACTAAATTGTCAAATAAGTGCAAAAATTTTTGAACTCCTCATAAATAAGAATATTCCAACGCATTTTCTTGAGCTTAAAAATGAAAATACAATGATTGCAAAAAAAATAAGAGTAATTCCATTAGAAATTGTTTTAAGAAATATTGCCTATGGCTCTTTGTGTAAACAGACTACTATTAAAATAGGGACTACCCTTGCAAAACCATTAATTGATATCTACCTTAAAAATGATGAACTTAATGACCCTCTAATTACAAAAGATAGAATTGAATTATTAAAAATAGTGAGTGCTAAAGATTTAGATTCAATAATAGGTTTAACTTTAGAAATAAATAGAATCCTTAAAAAATTTTTTAAAAATATTAAACTTAAACTCGTAGATTTCAAGTTGGAGTTTGGTTATGATCTCAAAAATAATATAATTCTTGGGGACGAAATAAGCCCTGATAATTGTAGATTGTGGGATCTTAATCAAAAAAATGATACAATTGTGAGTCTAGACAAAGATAGATTTAGAAATGATTTAGGTGGTTTAATTGAAGCTTATAGCGAAATTAACCGAAGGATAAATGATTTCATTTAGCTTAATTCAAGAAATAATGTTTTACACAACATAATTAAAGTACTATGCAAAAACACTTTTTGAAATTTAGCAAGGCTTTCACTAATATTACTTGTTTCCCTTTGATTTTGATATCAAATAATTCAGAACTGGCCGCTAAGTATTTGCCAAATGATACTGATCCATCAATATCAACCTTAGAAATACCAAATATTAATGATGATCTATTTCAAGGGATTGAGATAAAAAAAGAAAAGAAATTTTTTCTTGCTGAAAATAATAATGAAATTAATGAAGAAAGTGTTCTTATCTCAGAAATAATTATCGAAGGTTGGGAAAATCATCCCGAGGGTAGAAAACTAGAACTGGCTGCATATGATTCTATGAGCATAAAGCCTGGAAGTATAGTTGATAATCGAATTTTAAATAAAGACCTAAATGCAATATATGCTAGTGGTTGGTTTTCAGGAGTTAAGATAAAGTCTCAAGATGGGCCACTAGGAGTGAGGCTAATAGTAAATGTAGTGCCTAATCCAATTTTGAAGAAAGTTGAACTTCAACCAAAAAACTCTCTAATCTCTAATAATTACATAGATGAAATTTTTAATAACTATTATGGAACAACGCTTAACTTAAATGAATTCCAAAATAAGATAGAAATAATAAAAGAACGTTATGCAAAAGAGGGTTATTCTCTGGTTAGAATTAATGGCCCCGATAGAATCTCTGAGAACGGAGTAGTAACATTAAAAGTTAATGAGGGCATCGTATCTGATGTAAAATTAAGATTCTTAGGTTCTGATGGTGAAGTAGTTGTTGATGGAAAACCAAGAAAAGGGAAAACAAAAGACTGGGTCATAAAAAGAGAATTAAAAACACAACCTGGAACTATATTTAATAGAAAAGTTTTAGAGGCTGATATTGGTAGACTCTATGCCACATCATTATTTGATGATGTCAAGGTATCTCTTGGGCCGGATAATTTAAATCCTGGCCAAGTCATAATTTTCTTAGATTTAAGCGAGCAAAGAACAGGATCATTGACAGGTGGTTTAGGTTATAGCAATAGTTCGGGTATCTTTGCCTCACTTGGTTTGCAGGAAACAAATGCACTTGGTAGAGCATGGTCTACAAATATAAACCTAAATTTTGGAGAATATTCAACTACCTATAATTTCTCTTTATCTGATCCATGGATTAAGGGAGATAAATATAAAACTTCTTTTAGAACAAATGTTTTTTTGAGTAGAGATTATCCCCAAGAATTTAAAAGTAACAAAAATGGAAGGATTTATGCAGTTAATGATAAAACAACTGAAAGTACCGATTCATTTTCTTCAATAGTTTTAGAAAAAACTGGAGGTGGTTTTTCTTTCTCTAGGCCTTTAAACGGTGGAGATCCATTTAAGGTCGCAAAATGGAGAGTTCTAGCTGGAATGAATTTAAAGAGAGTAAAGATGATTGATGGTGATGGCAATCAAAAACCTTATGGTGATATGACACCAACAACTGGAAATATAAGCGATATTATTTGTATTGGATTTACTGCAAATGACGGTTCCTGTCCTGAAGAAAATACATTAGTGAGTTTCATTGCTAATACTTCTAGAGGTAATTTGAACAATTCCATCAACCCAACTGAAGGAAATAAATTTAGCTTTGGTACAGAACAATTTGTTTCAATGGGCAAAAACTCTCCAACTTTTAATAGGATGAGAGCCTCATATTCATTTTTTATACCAACAAAATTAGTCAACTTTACAAAAGCATGTAAATCTAGCAATGCTACTAGTGATGATTGTCCTCAAACTATTGGATTTCAATTTAAGGCGGGAACTATTCTTGGAGAATTGCCTCCCTACGAAGCATTTTGTATGGGAGGAACATCATCAGTTAGAGGTTGGGGATCTTGTGATTTAGCTGTAAGTAGAAGTTTCGTTGAGGGCACTGCAGAATATAGATTTCCTATCTGGAGAATGCTATCTGGAGCTTTATTTGTCGATGCAGGGAGTGATCTAGGCTCTCAAAAGGAGGTTCCTGGAAAACCCGGTAAATTATTGCAAAAATCAGGTTCTGGTTTTTCTCTTGGAGGGGGAGTTGGGGTTAAAACTCCGATTGGTCCATTAAGATTAGATGTTGCTAGCAAGGACCTAAGTGGAGATTGGAGATATACACTTGGAGTTGGATGGAAGTTTTAAGTGTTTTCCTGGCCTGCTAATTATGATAATTGTTATACCTTGGCTGGTAGTATCACCCGAGAGGGAATAGGCCTGCATAGTGGAGAAAAAACAAGAGTTACAATTTCTTCCTATGAGAAAGAAGGATTTTATGTTTCTTTTAGGGATAAACCTAACGAGATTTTTAAGTTAACTCAGGATTTAATTGGAAGTACGATGCTTTGTACAGCGATTAAATTAGGGAGAAGAAATTTGTACACTATTGAACACTTATTATCTTCAATGGCAGGGTGTGGGTTGAGTTATATACATATTGAGGTTGATGGGAAAGAGATTCCTCTTTTAGATGGATCGGCAATCCAGTGGGTAAGAGATTTTGAAGAAGTAGGGATAAAAAAGGCACCTAGACCAGATAATTTTTTTCGAGAGATTAATAAATCAATAATTTTAAATAAAGAAGACTCAGTTATAGCAGCAACTCCTTCTGAAAAAACTACAATCATATCCACTATAAGTTTTGCCTATAAAGCAATTGGAAATCAAACTTTTGTAATTGATTTAAATCCAAAAAGTTTTGTCGAAATGATTGCTCCTGCCAGAACATTTGGTTTTAAAGATCAATTTCAAGAGTTAAGTGAACTTGGATTAATAAAAGGCGGAAGTTTAGAAAATGCCCTTGTTTGTGATGGGGATAAGTGGGTTAATCCACCATTAAGATTTGATAATGAACCAATAAGACATAAAATTTTAGACCTAATTGGGGACTTGGCTTTGGTAGGGTTACCTAAGGCTCAAATTTTAGTTTATAAAGGATCACATTCTTTAAATGCTTTATTGGCCTCATCGCTAAAAAATTAATTTTATCTTTAATTGTTTTGGAAAAGAAATTATTCAGTGAAAAAGATCAACTTTCCTCTGAGCAAATATTAGGTTTATTGCCTCACAGATATCCTTTTGCTCTTGTGGATAAAGTCATAGAGCATATTCCTGGGGAGAGAGCTGTTGCAGTAAAAAATGTAACTATAAATGAGCCTCAATTTCAGGGACACTTTCCTGAGAGACCCTTGATGCCTGGGGTTCTTATCGTTGAATCAATGGCTCAAGTTGGTGGGATAATTGTAACGCAAATGACAGATCTTCCTAAAGGACTTTTCGTCTTTGCTGGAATCAATAATGTTAAATTTAGGAAACCAGTTGTGCCTGGAGATCAATTGATAATTTCTTGCAAGTTATTGTCTATTAAAAGACAAAGATTTGGAAAGGTTAAAGGTGAGGCTCATGTTGATGGGAAGTTGGTTTGTGCTGGAGAATTAATGTTTTCATTAGTTGATTAGGGATATGGATCATAAAAATACTGAATTGAACTCAAGTTTCAGTGGTGCAAAAGTGCACCCAAATGCTTTTGTTGATCCAAGTGCCGAATTACATGATGGGGTTATTATTTCTCAAGGAGCTATTGTCGGTCCTGATGTGACTATCGGGAAAGGGACCGAAATAGGATCGAATGCGGTTATTTCAGGCAGAACTCAAATTGGTATAAACAATAAAGTTTTCCCAAATGTTTTTATAGGTCTTGATCCTCAGGACCTTAAATATAAAGGAGCCCCTACTGAAGTAATTATTGGAGATAATAATACTTTCAGAGAATGTGTAACTATTAATAAAGCAACTGATGAAGGAGAAAAAACTATAATTGGTAATAATAATTTATTGATGGCTTACACGCACATTGGTCATAATTGTGAACTTGGTAATAGGATTGTTATATCAAACAGTGTTCAAGTTGCAGGTCATGTAAAGATTGAAGATAAAGCTATTATTGGCGGTTGTTTAGGTATTCATCAATTTGTACATATTGGATATTTAGCGATGATTGGAGGAATGACTAGAGTAGATAGAGATGTACCGCCTTTTTGTTTGGCCGAAGGGCATCCAGGAAGATTGAGAGGTTTGAATAGGATTGGAATTAAAAGAAGTGGTTTAACAGACAATAAAGATTTTGACTTAAAAATGCTTCAAAGTAATTGGAATTTACTGTTTAAATCTAATGATGCGATTTCAAGTTCATTAGAAAAAGTAATGACAAAAGAACTAGATCTTTCATCTTCAAAATTATGTAGTTTTTTAAAAGAGTCAATATCTAAAGAAAGACGAGGACCAATGCCTGTAGTGAATTTATGAATAAAAAGATATTTATAAGTACTGGAGAAGTCTCTGGAGATTTGCACGGAAGTTTGTTAACAAAAGCATTATTAGATGAAGCTAAAAAAAAATTTATAGATTTAGAAATTTGCGGATTAGGTGGGGAAAGGATGAAGAAAGAAGGTGTAAAAATTCTTCAAGATACCACATCAATAAGTGCAATAGGAATTTGGGAAGCATTACCTCTTATTCTTCCAATGATAAGAATTCAAAAAAGGTTCTATAAATTACTAAAAAAATATCCTCCAGATTGCTTAATTTTGATCGACTATATGGGTCCCAATATAAAAATTGGTACGAAATTAAAAAGATCGAAGACTAAAATTCCAATTTTTTACTACATAGCGCCTCAAGAGTGGGCATGGAGAGTTGGCAATAATACTACAACGAATCTAATAAAATTTTCTGATAAAATTTTCGCGATTTTCAAGAAAGAAGCAGAATTTTATAAAAAGAGGGGCGGAAATGTTTTTTGGGTTGGTCATCCAATGATTGATTTGACAAAAAAACTTCCGTTAAAGAGAGATGCCAGAACTATTTTGAACCTTCGCTCTGATCAAAACATTTTACTTTTGATGCCCGCATCAAGACCTCAAGAATTACGATATATACTTCCTACTTTTATGAGAGCGGCTAAAAAATTACAACAAAAATATCCAAGTTTGGTTGTATATATTCCCTCCTGTCGGAATGCTTTTGATGAAAAATTCAAAAAAGCCCTTAGCAAATATCAAGTTAATGGACTTGTGATTTCTCAAAAAGATAGTGCAACTTTAAAGCCTTATATATATTCACTTACTAAAATTGCTTTTTGCAAATCAGGGACAGTTAATATGGAATTAGCTCTACATGGAATCCCGCAGATTGTTGGTTACAAAGTAAGTAGGGTAACTGCTTTTATTGCTAGAAAAATACTTAATTTCAAAGTAAAATATATTTCCCCTGTAAATTTGTTAGTTAATAAATTAATAATTCCTGAATTTGTACAGAGAGATTTTGACGAAAAGAAAATCTTTTATAAATCTTGTAGGGTTATTGAGGGAAAGTCAGAAAAAATAAAAATAAAAAAAGGTTATGCTTTTTTAAAAAAAGAATTAGGTGAAGAGGGTGTAGTCCAGAGAGCTGCCAAAGAGATTATTAATTCTATTATTTGAACTTTATAATAAAGAAATGAAAAATCTCTTAACTCTAATAATTGCTCTTTCAATATTCATTAACCCAGTTAACGCTTTTGCTGAGGAATTGATTCTTGCAGGAGGTTGTTTTTGGTGTTTAGAACATGATTTAGAGGCACTAAAGGGGATAAATTTTGTACAAAGTGGTTATTCAGGTGGATATTTGCAAAATCCTACCTACGAAAATCATGAAGGACATCAGGAAGTGGTTTTGGTGGACTATGATCCCCAGTTTGTAACTTTACCAGAGATACTTAGGCTTTATTTGAGAAATATTGATCCTCTGGATGGAAAGGGTCAATTTTGTGATCGTGGCGATTCTTACAGGCCAGTGATCTTTTTCAAAGATCAAACTGAGGAAAGTGATGCAAAAAATGCAATTGTTTCGGCTTCTAATGAGTTGCGAGTGCCATTAGAAAAAATATCTGTAGAACTAAAATCAAAAGGCCAATTTTGGTTAGCTGAAGAATATCATCAGAATTTTGCTGAGAGAAATGAATTAAAATATAAGTTTTATAGATTCTCATGTGGCAGAGATCAAAGGTTGGATAAATTATGGGGGGATAACGCAAGATCAACAAATCTTTGGACTGAATGATTTTAGATATTGTTATTTATTTGTAATCCATTGAACAAGAGTTTTAACTCCAAAACCGGTTGCTCCTGATGGATTAATCCCTTTATTCTTGTCAGCCCAACAAGTCCCAGCAATATCGATATGAGCCCATTTAATCTCTGCATCAAAGAATTCCTCTAAAAACAATGCAGCAGTTATTGACCCACCTGCTCTAGGACCTGTATTTTTCATATCAGCTATATGAGACTTTAATCCTTCTTTGTAAGATTTTTGTAGAGGCATTTGCCATAATTTTTCTCCAGACTGGGCTGATGCAGCTTTTAGATCATTTGCTAAATCATCATTATTGCTCCAGAATCCAGCTACATCATTCCCTAATGCAATAACAATAGCTCCTGTTAAGGTGGCGAGATCTATTATTGAATCCGGTTTTAAATTGGATGCGTAAGTTAAAGCATCAGCTAATGTGAGCCTACCCTCTGCATCAGTATTATTTATTTCAATTGTCTTACCATTAGATGCCTTCACAACATCTCCAGGATGTACTGCAGATCCATTTATCATGTTTTCGCAAGATGCCACAATAAAATGTATTTCTAGTCCCTTTGGTTTTATGGCTCCAAGTGCTTTTGCTGCTCCTAAAACTGCAGCGCTTCCGCCCATATCATATTTCATCATTTCAATTTGAGAGGCTCCTACTTTCAGGTTGTATCCTCCCGAATCAAAGGTTAAACCCTTCCCAACAAGCGCAATCTTTTCTTTTATAGGCCCCTCTGACTTCAAAGTAAGATGTATAAATTTAGGATCAAGATCAGAACCTTTCGCTACAGCTAAATATGCACCCATTCCTAAATCTTCACAATCTTTTGCCTCTAAAATTTTTACTTCCAGATCATGATCTTTAGCTATTTGAGAAGCTTGTACAGACATTTCCTTAGGGGTAAGACTGTTTGGAGGGGCGGCTACAAGTCTTCTAGCTAGTTCTACTCCTTCACATATTTTTTCTGTCTCTTCAAAGTTAGTATTCTCAAATTTCTTTAAATTCAAAAACTCTATTTCTTTAAGCACTATCTCTTCATTTTTCGCAGTTTGATTGCGCATTTAATGCTTCTTCGGCTCCATGGAATAAAGTAGTAACTTCTAAAGCCATTCTTCTCTGTAATTCACGAGGATTTGAGTTTTCAAGAAAACTTAAATCTAATTCAGTAAGTAATTCAAAATAGGTCGGTATTATATTATCGGGTACTTTTTCTAATTTTGAATACATTGAAAGAGGATCTTCAGTCAAACCTACAGT